>JASLEF010000137.1 GCA_030151245.1 Ignatzschineria sp.
CTACAGGAAGATATTCCATCATAGCCAATTTTCCTCCAAGACTCTGATTTTACTCATAGATTGATATAAACAGGTACAAAGCCTACCCAGATCGACCCTGAATAAGCTTCAAAACTCTGACATGAAATTGTATCCTAACTCCTCTATACTAATGGATTAAGCGATAAAGTTAAAGTCCATCATCAATAACTCACGACCTATAAAATGGAAGCCAAAGGCATGCTCTCGAAAATCTTCAAAACTCCCAATTCAAGCCTTATTCAATTTCTTCAGGCACATGATGAAAAGTTTCGCAAATTACGCCAAACGATCCATCAAAATCCAGAACTATCTCGTCAAGAATTTGAAACAGCGAATCTCATTGAATCATTATTAAAATCTTGGAATATTCCAACAGAACGTCTTTCCACAACAGGCGTGATCGGTGTTTTACAAAAAGGAGATTTCGCAAATGGTAAGCGAATTGGACTGAGAGCCGATACCGATGCCCTTCCTATTGAAGAGAAAGGATCTCACGCTTATGCCTCTCAAAACCCTGGGGTTATGCATGCCTGCGGCCATGATGGGCATACCACTATGTTGCTAGCTGCGGCGCAATATCTTGCGGAAGAAGCAACATTTGATGGGACTGTCGTCTTTATCTTCCAGCCTGATGAAGAGGACCAAGCAGGGGCTCGCCGAATGGTAGAAGATGGTTTATTTGAGAAGTTTCCTGTTGATGCTGTCTATGCTGTCCATAATTTCCCAGGTGCGCCCTCCGGTAAGATCTTAATTAAAAAAGGTCCGCAAATGGCAGGAACCTGCGAGGTACACATCGACGTCTTCTCGAAAGGAGGACATGCAGCACATCCTTACCAAACTGTCGATAGTGTCTTAGTTGCCTCAGAAATCGTGGTAGGATTACAATCCATTATCTCTCGGAATATTTCCGGCATTGATTCAGCTGTACTTACCATTGGCTCTATTCATGGAGGGCATGCTAATAATGTTATTCCCAATAAAGTTTCTCTTTTAGGAACATTACGTTACTTTGATATCAAAATTCGAGATCTCATCAAAGCACGAATTCAAACTCTCGCAAATGGAATCTGCGCAGCTCATGGCGCAACCTGCGACGTCCGATTGATTGATGGATATATTCCTACCATTAATCACGACCACGAAACAGAGATCGCCATAGAAGCTCTTAACTCTTTGATACAAGAAGAATTTATGAGTCACGATAAAATTGCCTCAATGGGTGCCGAGGATTTTGGTTTTATGCTTCAGGCATGCCCTGGCGCTTATTTCTACATTGGCAATGATATTGATGCTACATTTACGGGATTACATACGGATCAATATGATTTTAACGATAACAATATCTTAATTGGTGGCGCCGCCTGGGCGACGTTAGCCTTACATTTCTTGAAAAAATAAATTTAAAATCGACGTATTTATTGATCTGGATCAATATTTTTAACTCACAATTTTCTAAAAACTTGAGAAAACATTAGCCGATCCGCTTCAGCCTTCTAAGTGAGAACCATGCTCATTACAAGAGTTATTGCGTTAAGACCGTTTTCTCCTTACACTAAACATCTTTAAGATCAATACTTAAAAAATAATTTTAAGCTGCAATAGCAGTCATTTTTAAAGCGATTATAACAATATGAAAACTAGTCAATTTTTAATAAATACGCTCCGTGACACGCCTAATGACGCGGAGATAAAATCTCATCAACTCATGCTTAGAGCCGGTCTTATCCGCCGCGTGACTTCTGGTATTTACAGCTGGAGCCCATTAGGCTTACGAGTCCTTAAAAAAACAGAAAATATTGTCCGTGAAGAGATGAATAAAGCGGGAGCTCTTGAGATGTTAATGCCCTCAGCACAGCCCGCTGAACTCTGGATTGAGTCTGGTCGCTGGGAGCAATTTGGCCCAGAACTACTTCGCTTTAAAGATCGTCATACTCGTGATTACTGTTTAGGACCAACCCATGAAGAAGTGATTACCGACTTTGCTCGTCAAGAACTTAAAAGTTATCGTCAACTACCGATCAACTTCTATCAAATTCAATGGAAATTCCGTGATGAAATTCGCCCTCGTTTTGGCGTGATGCGCTCACGCGAATTCTTAATGAAAGATGCCTATTCATTTCATATTGATGCTGAGTCGTTAGATGAAACCTATAATAAAATGTATCAAGCATACTCGAACGTATTGGATCGTTTAGATCTGGAGTATCGTGCTGTATTTGCAGATTCAGGTGCCATTGGGGGTAGTAAGTCACAAGAATTCCACGTGGTGACACAAGCAGGGGAAGATGCCATTGTTTACTCGACAGAATCAGACTATGCAGCGAATGTTGAAGCCGCAGAAGCGATTGCAGTGGGTACCCGTGGTAATGCAGATCAGCCTCTGAAAAAACTCGAAACCCCAAATGTCCACTCTATTGAAGACCTTGCAAAATTCTTAAATTCCCCTGCCGAAATGCATCTTAAGACTTTGATTCTAAAAGGTGTTAAAGATGAACTGATTGCGGTTTGTCTCCGAGGCGACCATGAATTAAATGAGGTCAAAGCGGAGAATAGCGGTCTCTTCAAAACGCCTCTTGAATTTGCTACAGATGAAGAGATCTTCGCTCAGCTCAATACAACTCCGGGCTCTATTGGTCCAGTAAACTTACCAATACGCACTATATTTGATCGCCAAGCAGCATTAATGAGCAACTTTAGTTGTGGCGCAAATGAAACGGGCTATCACTATATCGGAACCAATATCGCACGCGATTTTCCTGAGCCAGAGATCATGGACCTTCGCGAAATAAAAGTGGGCGATCCTTCACCGTGCGGAAAAGGTAAAATTGCCATGGCTCGCGGAATTGAAGTTGGTCACATTTTCCAACTCGGCGATCGTTACTCTAAAGCGATGAACGCGACAGTCCTTGACCAAAATGGGAAAGCAACTGTCATGCAGATGGGATGTTATGGTATCGGTGTTACGCGTATTGTTGCGGCAGCTATTGAGCAACGCAATGATGATTCAGGAATTATCTGGCCACGCGCAATTGCGCCATTTACGGTCTCCCTTATTCCAATGAACTACGGAAAATCTGAACTTGTCAAAGAGACAACAGATAAGCTCTACAATGAGCTGATGGCTCTTGGTGTTGAGGTTCTTTTAGAAGATCGAAACGTTCGCCCTGGCGAAGCCTTCAGCGACCATGAATTAATCGGAATTCCTTACCGCATTGTGATTGGTGATCGTACGCTTAAAAATAACGAAGTAGAATTTAAAGGTCGTACAGATAGCGAAGCCACAATGGTTGCCACCACAGAAATCCTCGACTTCATTAAAGCAAAACTCGCATAATCATTATGGGAGCGGCTTCCGCTCTCGCGAATGAGACAATAGCCCTTAAACAATTTTCGTTTAGGGGCTTTTGCTGAGCCGGGATTCTATATAAATAGCAAAACACATCGTGCATTTGATGCCGGATAGAACGTTCAATCCCCCTCTCTAAGCCGATGCGCCGGCATTAGGATGAACTCATCTACTAGATCTTCTTAATGTCCTTTGATATTACCCACTAAAATCTCCGGCATTTTAAAATGAAGCGCCGCCTTTACTGCTGGCGCGCGATCTCCAAAAACGTGCAAGCATTCGACCCAGCTTTGTGTAGATTTATATTCGTTCCGATAACTCCTAATGACTAGAGGGTTTCTGTGATGCCAGAGCCGCTGAACAGGCAAAATAAAACCCATATTGGGGTTAGATTCCAATATGGGTTTGAATGTTTTAATTTCTGTTTTTTAAGCTTCTGCAGACTTTGACTTCTCTTCACGAAATGCTTTTTGCTCTTCAATCGTCATCGCAATATTATGACGGAGATAAACCGGGGATACTTGATCCGCATATAATCCCAGACCTTTCTCGAGATCCCCTTTTGCAAGCAGTGCAATATCACCTGCCCGAGGATAATGACGGTCTTCGATTAAGGTTGCATGAAGTTTCTCTAAACTCTCTGCTTCTAATTCCCAACCATCACCAACAGCTAAAAGCTCATGACCTTTATCGGCAAGATACCCATAAACTTCTGCTAAAGAATTGACTTGATCTTTTTCAATCATGATTAATTCCCCAGCTTCATCTAGCGCATAGATTGCCCAGTAAACCTCATTCATTTTAGCATCTAACATCGGCATAACCATCGCTTGAGGATTCTCCTCTAGCACTGGAAATGCTAACGCTGCTAATGTCGAGACAGGAACAATCGGTATGTTTAATCCCGCACCTAATCCCTGCACAAAGCCACAAGCAATTCGTAGCCCCGCAAAACTTCCCGGCCCGACTGAAAATGCCAAACCATGAAGCTCGCTAAGTTCAATCTCTGCGGCCTCCATCACTTCTTTTGTCATGGGCATCAAAAGTTCTATATGTTTACGAGGCGCAAGCGTCAAACGCTCCACGATCTCACCATTCACATAGACCGCTGCCGAACAAGCTTCTGTCGAAGCATCCACTGCTAATATCTTCATGAATTATTCAACAATATATTCTGTACTACAGTACGGACAACAGACTTTTCCATCTTGATTAGGTGCAAGATAAACTCTCGGATGATATCCCCAAGCATCCACATCAAGCGGCGGGCAGCAAATCGGTAGCTCGTCGTTACTCAGTTCTACTTTTGTTTGGTCTAATGCCATGACTTTCTCCTTAGCGTGAAATCGGTTTATACTTAATACGTTGAGGGTTATCTGCATCATCTCCTAAACGGCGACGACGGTCAGCTTCATACTCTTCGTAGTTTCCTTCAAACCATTCTACATGAGAATTTCCTTCAAAGGCTAAAATATGGGTCGCAATTCTATCTAAGAACCATCTATCGTGCGAAATCACCACAACACAACCTGCAAACGCTAAAATCGCGTCTTCAAGCGCACGTAATGTTTCGATATCAAGGTCATTCGTCGGCTCATCCAGTAAAATTACGTTTCCACCTGAACGAAGAACCTTTGCTAAGTGAACACGATTACGCTCACCACCTGAAAGATCTTTGATAAACTTCTGCTGATCTGAACCTTTAAAGTTAAAACGCCCACAATATGCTCGTGACGGCGTTTCGTAGTTCCCTACTTTAATGATATCCGAACCACCTGAAATTTCTTCCCAAACAGTCTTTGAGCCATCAAGCGTATCACGGCTTTGATCAACATAAGCTAGCTGAACGCTTTCACCCACTCGGAATTCACCCTCATCAGCTTCTAATTGACCTGTCATCAACTTGAAAAGCGTTGATTTACCAGCACCATTTGGACCAATAACCCCCACAATTCCTCCGCGTGGAAGGTTAAAGTTTAAACCTTCGTAAAGAAGCTTTTCACCAAATGCTTTAGAAACATTCGTCGCCTCTACCACTAAGTCCCCTAAACGTGGACCTGGTGGAATATAAATTTCCATGGTCTCATTACGCTCTTGGAACTCCTGACTTTCTAACTCTTCAAAACGTGCTAAACGAGCTTTAGATTTCGTCTGACGACCTTTCACCCCTTGACGAACCCATTCAAGCTCTTTCTTAATCGCTTTAGCGATAGACTCTTCTTGCTTCGATTCTTGCTCTAAACGACGGTTTTTCTGCTCCAACCAGCTCGAATAGTTTCCTTCATAAGGAATCCCACGACCACGGTCAAGCTCGAGAATCCAACCTGCCACGTTATCAAGGAAATAGCGGTCATGCGTTACCGCAACAACAGTGCCTGGATAATCATGTAAGAAGCGTTCAAGCCATGATACAGATTCTGCATCTAAGTGGTTCGTTGGCTCATCAAGAAGGAGCATATCAGGTTTTGAGAGAAGGAGTTTACAGAGCGCAACACGGCGCTTTTCGCCCCCAGAAAGCGTTGCAACATCACGATCCATTGGAGGAAGGCGTAGAGCATCTGCGGCGATCTCTAATTGACGATCAAGACCATGACCATCAGAACTTGCTAAAATCGCCTCTAGTTCTGCTTGTTTTGTGGCAAGCGCATCAAAGTCTGCATCGGGTTCTGCGTAAGCCGCATATACCTGATCAAGCTCTGCTTGTGCATTTTTAATATGGCTCATCGCTTCTTCTAAGTTTCCGCGAACATCGAGCGCTTCGTTTAAATGCGGTTCTTGTTCAAGGTAACCAATTTTGGTCCCTGTTTGAACCCGCGCCTCTCCCTGAATATTGGTATCAACACCCGCCATAATGCGAAGTAGTGTAGATTTACCGGCACCATTTAACCCGAGTACCCCAATTTTGGCCCCAGGGAAGAAAGAGATGGAAACATCTTTCAAAATCTCTCTATTCGGTGGTACGACTTTACTGACACGATTCATCGTGTAGATAAATTGTCCTGACATATCTAAAATCCTTATCTAAGATAACTTGATCAATCTCGTAAGTCTGACCAATAGCTCATACAAATAAATTCCCCGATATTCTACCCTATATCTCCTAAAATTGATCCGATTCCCCGAGATTTTTTATAATTTCTAGAAGAATAAAACAAAAAATAACAAGATAGCCAAAGCGCTTTAAATCCCCCATAATGATCTGAAGCTACCGATCTTCTAAGCTTTAGGCTTTATCTAGAGGCGTAGCAAATTTGAAACAATAATAAAACGCTACTTATAAAATTCAATATTTACCAATAATTCATCTAGAGGAAAAGAGAGTATGAGCTATCAAATCACCTTAAAGCAGCATGGAGATATCAGTAATCTCGTGAAAGAACCCACTAACCTAATGCCTCCACAAAAAGGAGAAGTTCGAATTGAACAAAAAGCGATAGGTCTCAACTTCATTGATACCTACCACCGAGATGGGCTTTACAAACTCAATACGCCCCTCGTGATTGGTCAAGAAGCAGCCGGAATTATTATTGCCGTAGGAGAAGATGTCACAGGTTTTAATATTGGAGATCGTGTTACCTACGCAAGCATTATGGGAGCTTATACATCGGAAAGAAATATTAAAACAGATCGATTAATTAAAATTCCTAGCACGATCTCTTATGAAGAAGCCGCCTCATCTTTAGTACGAGGAGGAACTGCTAGCTACCTGCTCTTTGATCTATTTCGTTTACAACCGGAACATACGGCGTTGATCCATGCCGGTGCCGGCGGCGTTGGTCAAATCCTTATTCAATGGGCAAAAGCAATAGGTGCGACAGTCATCACAACCGTTGGAAGCAAAGAGAAGGCGGAGATTGTGACAGCGTTAGGGGCTGATCTTGTTATTAATTATCGTACCGAAGATTTTGCAAAGCGTGTTCGGGAATTTAGGGCCGAAGGGGTAGATGTCGTTTATGATGGCGTGGGTAAAGATACTTTCCTAGGCTCACTAGACTGTCTGAAATCTCTTGGAATGATGGTCTCATTTGGTAATGCCTCGGGTGCTCCCCCCGCAATCTCTCCGCTCCTTTTACAAGAAAAGGGTTGTCTCTTTTTAACGCGTCCTAATTTAGGCGCTTATACTGCGACCAAAGAACGCTATCAGACCGTCATGGATCGCTGGTTTCTAGCATTAAGCGAAGGAGACATTAAACTTTCTCTACAACAAACATTCCCCTTAGAAGAAGTGGGGCGTGCTCATCAAGCATTGGAAAACCGAGAGATTGTCGGCTCAGCTGT
>JASLEF010000164.1 GCA_030151245.1 Ignatzschineria sp.
GCAATTTTTAGAACCCCAATGGCGGGCTTACTTTTACCAACGCGGGATCGGTATCGAAACCATGGCAACAGAATCGCTTTGCAGAACTTTTGCGATTTTAGCCACAGAAGATCGCAATGCATTAGGGATTTTCTTTCCGATTGAAGAATAATCTCCTTATTTAAACACTGTTTAAAGCCGATCTTATCCACTAGGAACAATATAAAAAAGCAAAAAAGCCTCTCATTCATAAAATGAGAGGCTTTTACTATAAGATCAAATAATGACTATATTAACGATACGTTAATTACACATTATCTAAAATGGTGTGTATAACCAACATTCACATTCACATCTCGATATTTTTCACTACCAAATTTATAGCCAACACGTAACCAACCCTCGCTGTCGTTATCAAAGTGACGTTTCACTCCTAACGATAGGTCAAAAACTTTACCACGCCCCGGATTAATCTCTGTAACGTAGTCACGATTAAATGTCATTGAATGTCTCGATGGGCTTCTCCAATAGTTTACATCAAAGAATGGTTGGTAATGCTTACCAGATTCCGTCACCATATCTGCATATAATCTCATTCCAAAACGGAAGTAGAAGTCGCTTGATCTCATACCTGATACAACCGTCTTCGTATTCTCTGTATGATCTTTCACACGGTATTGACTCCAAATAAGCTGCGCTTGTGGTTGTAAATAAACCGTGTAATCCTCCCCGCGATCTACTTCAACTGCACGTCCAATCTCAGCAGAAACAGTAAATGTTTTTGGTCTAATGGTCTCCTTCGCTAAACCATCTCCTTTCACTTCACTTTTATTCCAACCAAACATTGTCCAAACGTCAATATATGTACCTAATTTTGTATCTGGGTGCTGCTGCCAAGTACCATATATACCAATGTTATAACTAGTCACATCTCCTTTTGCAGTAATGCCGCCATAATGCGTCTTCGAATGACCCATACCGATCAATCCCATAACCCCAAAATCTAAACGAGAACCATTATCATACTCGTGACGATAAAGATCTCTACCAAAATGCGCCCTATAAATATCAATTTTACGCTTCGTTTGATAGACAGGGTTATATTTCCCATGATTATAATCTAAACGAATCCAGGCATTTCCATCGAGATCCCCCATCTCCGCGCGACGATCTTCCCATTTATGATGAGTCATTGTCATTGCCATACGACGGTTTTCAAAATAAGCACCTACTTCAGGACGAGTGGGTTTTTCAATAGGAGTTGCAGGTTCTAATGGTGTCCATGGAATAGAGGTACCGGGCTCTTCTGGTTTTTCAATAGGCGTCGATGGCTCTAATGGCGTCCATGGAATAGAGGTACCGGGTTCTTCTGGTTTCTCAATAGGCGTCGATGGCTCTAATGGTGTCCATGGAATAGAGGTACCGGGCTCTTCTGGTTTCTCAATAGGCGTCGATGGCTCTAATGGTGTCCATGGAATAGAGGTACCTGGCTCTTCTGGTTTTTCAATAGGCGTCGATGGCTCTAATGGCGTCCATGGAATAGAGGTACCAGGCTCTTCTGGTTTTTCAATAGGCGTCGATGGCTCTAATGGTGTTAAAGGTACAGTGTGTTTCGAGGTTAGATACCAATTATCTTCAATACCACCATTGCCTCCACGCACTAAATAATAGTTATAAGCTCCTTTAGCGATATGCCCTTCTTTTACATCGCGATAACCATCAGAACCTTTATCAAGGGTAAAAGCATTTATTGCCGTTGTACCACCTTCAGCAGTATCAACCACTAAAATACCAACATTTGTCTGCGCTCCCTCTCCTGAGTACTGCTTAATACGAAGCGCATTTCCTTCCTCAGCTTTTGCATCAGGGCCTAAAAGAACAATCTTATCTGATTTTGAAGTATCATCTTCAAACTCTGTCCAAAGCTCTACGACACCATTATCGCCTTTCATCACCCCTGTTACAGTTAATGTTTTGAAATCATTATCATCTTTGGGTTTTGCAAAGGAAACTGTACTGTTCTGATTATCTAGCGTGGTAATTTCAGAATTTCCTGTCATATTCCAAGCCGTGCCATTTTTGAAATTAAAATGCGATTGAGCTTGAATAGGAGTCATTGTCTGCATATCAAATCCAAAGCCTTTTGTCAGCGCAGCACCTTCGAGCTTTGCATTATCGGCATTTAAATTTAAAACAGGTTCACTATCAGAGTAATAACGTCCTGGATTTGTCGCTGTTACATCATTAGGATTAAGATAACTTACATCACTCAACACTTTTCCGCTGATACTACTATCTTTCACATCAACATTTAATGTCGTATTAATGAGCTTAAGAGCTGTATCATCTGCTTTTACTTCACTATCATTTAGAAGAGTCACACGACTGAACTGAGTATTATTTCTATTAGGATCTGGATTTTCAACACCATAAATTGCAATCTTAGAGTTTCCTTCAGAAATCAATTTTGAATCATCTAAAATTAAATCCCCACCTTGACGTAAGAAAGCGCCCGCAGCATTATTTCCTGCAACACGCACTTCACTGTTTTCTAGCTTAATCAGCGCATCTCTTTCACAATTAAAACCATAACAATCTCCTACTTCTAAAGCATGCGCTAAATCATGCTCCACTTTCAATGCTGAGTTTTTAAGCGTTATTTGCGCGCCTGTATCTGCCAATAACATTGCACTATCAGCACTAGCAGCCTGATCAGCAAATTTATAATCAACAGTTATGTTATCTAATAATACATTTCCACCATTTGTAGCTTCTACTACATGGTTATTTTTATGAAGTGCAGATAAGCTGATTGATGAATTCGAAACCTCTAAAGAACTTCCTGGTTCAAAGACCTTGATGGCTGTTCCTGAAGAACCCACACCAACATCCTCAGTTCCTGCGATGATAGATCCATCTCTAAATTTCACATCGACAGTATGATCCAAAGAAACAACTTTACTTGATTCTACGGTTCCAACAGTCAATCCATTATGATTTGATTCAATATTCGTTTTATTAAACTCAATAGCAGTCTTTTCACTACCATCTAAATGAGTCCCTCGCGCAGAGACGATAACAGCAGAATCATTCGTATCTTTTGAGATGAAGGTTGAATTAGAAACCTCTCCTTTAGAGCCATCGCTAATAGATAAAGCAGTATCTTCAGCATTAACATTTACTTTATTAATGCCTATTGTAGATTCATGATCGATACTAATACCATCTCTAGCTTCGATCGTTACAGTATCAAGTTTAATATCATTTAAGTAGTTATCAGGTCGTCTAGGATTTCTTCGCGTACCTTCCATTGTCATTTCTGTGACAAGACCATTTTCACCGGCTTTAATTGTGCTGTTTGAGAGATGAAGAATCCCATTATTTATGGCAATCCCATTTGAAACAGCTTGGATATCTAAAATATCGCCTGTAACACTAGCCTTTATATTATTATTATCTGGATTATTATTACTTCTTGTTGATTTACTACCAATCATGATGCCACCGACATCATGACTCGCCCCATTCTCACCATTTTTAACTGTTGTAAGAATAGTTACAGGAACAAGGTTTCCCTCTGCATCTAGTCGGGATGGACGAATATCGACATTAGCCCCATTAGCAATATCTAATGCATAAGCGGCGTCTCTATCTGGATTATTTTCAACATCTGTAAATTTTATATTGAAATATCCAGAGAACTTTAATGGACTATTCGTTATATCATCAACCCTTACTGGCTCAAGGCTAGAGAAACCGGCCTGAAATGAACCATTTCCACTAATTAAAGTCTGAGACATCCCCACAGCAGGCATCAACAACGCTACAACCGCTGTTGCTACCTTAGTTTTAGAGAATTTCTGTGTGTTCTTGTATGTTTTTTGCATAATCCACCGATAAAAATCAAGTTATCTAAATTTAATTGCGCAAATTATACACTCTTTAAAACACTTCACAACAATTTACAACAAGTTCCAATACTATTTTATGATCTATATTTATCTTATTTATTTGATTTTAAATATAATTCCCCCATTATTTTATTTATTTTATATGAGTTTTTTTATAAATTTATACATTCTTCATATAAAAATTAAACGTAAATCTAACCTAACCTCTCAACTACAACATAAATAAAATAAAAATTACCCTTTAAAACAATCCGTTAAATATAAAAATTAAACTTCAAGATGATCTTACAAATTAGAAAGCAATCTTTCTTTTAAAGAAAAAACAATAATATACAAATAAATATATTAAAAGCTCATTATTCTATTAATCCCATATAGTTATCTTGGACATAACAAAATTTAACACAAAAAAAGGAGAAGTATATAATTTACTTTATATGAAAGTGATGCTTCTAAAAAATATCTTAAAAGATATTTAATGCATAAATAATTAAGTAATTCATGATTTAATTTTAAATATAATCACAAAAAAATTGACTCAATATCCACTTATTTTTCAGGGATTAAGAAGATAATTAACTTTATAAAAACGACATTTATAGCAATAGACTTATAAATAATTTTATTTTTTTCTTATAACCAAAATGACTATTAATCACTAAAAAACCATCATTATTTTATTAT
>JASLEF010000242.1 GCA_030151245.1 Ignatzschineria sp.
CTTTATGCCCAATATCGGTAAAGTGGAGCATCTACAATGGGGCAGCGGTCCTGGGGTCAGAATTGATTCCATGCTCTTTGAAGGTTACAGCGTTCCACCATTTTATGATTCGATGTTAGCCAAAATGATTGTCTGGGATGAGACGCGGACAGAGGCATTAGATCGAATGGCGCGTGCGATTAGCGAAACCAAGATTGAAGGCTTTAAAACAACCCTGATGCTTCATTTAGCACTCGTGAATGATCCTGAAATGCGAGCGTTTGATACCCATACCAATTGGTTAGAAGGCTGGATGGATAAACAGACTTGGGAATAAGTTTTTCCTTTTCATTGAAAAGTAGTAATCATCTAAAACCAGTAAAGAGAATGCAGGGTAATGCCGGCATTCTCTATAATAAAGAGCATGACATGAACATGCTCATCATGACAATAATCGCCGGCAATCGGTGAGGAGGATTTTTTATGACGATTCGTTATGTTCCAAGTGGAGATGAATTTATCTTTGTAGAAATAAGTGAAGATATGTCGCTCGATGCTTTCTTTAAAAGCATGGCAATCACCACCGAACTTGAAAATATGAAAGTCCCTGGTGTGATGGAGATTTGCCCTGCAAATGCTTCTTATCAGGTACGTTTTAACCCCGATATTATTAGTGTCGATGAATTACTCGGCATTTTAAAGACGATTGAGGCTGATAGCTCTAAAGTACAGATGCGTCTTAAAACTCGCCTGATCGAAATCCCCGTCTTCTTTAATGATCCATGGACCACAGAAGTGGCGCAGAAGTTTAGAGATCGTCACCAAGTGCCAGACTCTAAAAACGATATGGAATATGCGGCGTCCATTAATGGTTACGAGAGCGTCGATGCGTTCTTTGAGGCTTATACCAGCTCTCCTTGGTTTGTGTCGATGGTCGGTTTTGTTGCCGGATTACCGTTCCTCTTCCAAATGGTCGAGCGCGATAAGCAGATTGAAGTGCCTAAATATTTAAGCCCAAGAACCGATACGCCTAAACAAACTGTGGCAATGGGCGGATGCTTCACTTGTATCTACGCGGTACGTGGCGCCGGTGGTTATCAGATGTTTGGGATCACACCGATTCCAATCTTTGAAGCTGAAGGAAAGGGCGATCATATGAAGGGCGAGATGGTCTTCTTTAAACCGGGCGACATCGTGAAGTTTAAGCCGATTAATGAAGCAGAATATGATCGATACGTAGCAGAAGCGGAAGCGGGAACATTATCACTCAATATCCGTGAAGTGGACTTCTGTACAGAAGAATTCTTAAAAGATCCTGTTGGCTATAACCGTCAACTTTTGGAGGGCTAATGATGAATCGTACTATTGAAATTTTAAAACCAGGTTTAGCATCCACGATCCAAGATGAAGGGCGTCAAGGTTACTACCATTTAGGGATTCCACCATCAGGCGCGATGGATCAATACTCATTTTATGCCGCGAACCTCCTTGTGGGAAATGAGAAGGGCGCAGCCGTCATTGAGTGTACTTTCTTAGCGCCAGAGATGAAGTTTAATTGCGATGCCATTATTGCGATTACAGGCGGGAACTGTGTGCCAAAGATTAATGGCGAAACACAAAAAGCGAATGAACAGCTCACGATTAAAGCCGGCGATATTCTCTCCTTTGGCTTTATGACAAGTGGTGCAAGAGCCTATATTGCGGTTGCGGGCGGCATTGATGTCCCCATTATCTTGGGCAGTCGCTCCACCTATCTCTTAGGGGCGGTGGGCGGTTTTGAAGGACGCAAACTCCTTGCCGGAGACGTTTTAAATATCGGGGATTTACCGGTGATTACGCCTAAAGAGAAGGTGTTGCCGGAAGCTTATCAGCAATCACTGCCTAAAAGTGCAGAGATCCGCGTAACGCCGGGCTTGTATGATCACCTCTTAACAGAAGAAGGACAGAGTGATTTCTATGAAATGACATGGAAAGTGAGCTCAGAATCAGACCGTATTGGGTATCGCTGTAAGGGCGAAAAGTTATTAGGGTTTATTGATCGTAAAGCGCCTTTTGGTGCAGGTTCAAATCCTTCGAACATTGTGGATGCGCCTTATCCTGTAGGATCGATTCAGATTCCGGGCGGAAAAGAGCCGATTATTTTGCATCGCGATTCAGTTTCAGGTGGCGGTTACGCCATGATTGCAACCGTGATCAGTGCTGATATGGACTTAATTGGTCAATTACAGCCTAATCATCTGATGAAGTTTAGAGCGGTAACTATGGATGAAGCTTTAGTAGCAAGAAAGGAGTATCAAGCGAAAGTGAAAAAACTATTTGATTTTTTTGACCGAGAAATTTAAAGCTTTTTAAATTTCTAATTAACGACACATACACGAGACAGCCTTTAGGAAGATCCTAGAGGCTGTTTTGTGTTTGAGGATGACTATTTGTCTATTGCAGGATAAAAACCTGATGAATTGATCTGTTTAAAAGCGTGCTTTATCGTGTTTCACTTGAGGTAGGGGCGCTTCGCTTTATCAAGCTTTGTCATAATTTTGCGCACGTCAATGATCCGCACCGGTCAATTTTTCCGTAAGCGTATCCCGACTGTTAAAAGAACCTTTAATCAGAGAGTTAAGAAAGTTAAGAAAGCGATGCATTGATTTCCCTCTATGAGTTATTGGGTCATTGAGTAATAATCCGCGTTTTACTATATCCCCCTTTTGTTTTCGTGACTTCAATTCTGGCTGGTAATGTCTGTTTAAGCTCTTCTACATGAGAGATAACGCCAATCATGCGCCCAGAGGCTTGAAGCTCAATGAGGACATCAATCGCTTGTAGGAGCGACTCTTCATCGAGTGAGCCAAAGCCCTCATCAATAAAGAGTGTATCAATAGAGATCCCGCCTTGATGGGCTTGAATCACATCTGCCATGCCAAGGGATAAGCTGAGCGAGGCTTTAAACTTCTCACCGCCAGAGAGCGTTTTAACATCGCGCGCATCGCCCGTATAAGCATCGTAAATATCCAAGTCCAAGCCACTCTGCTTCCCACGA
>JASLEF010000219.1 GCA_030151245.1 Ignatzschineria sp.
ACTTCTTCATCGGAATTGTTAAGGACCAGCTTAAAAGCGCAGCAAAAGGAAAGCTGATAATCAACATTAAGATAAAAAGAAGTAGTGGCGCGTCATAGATACGTGAGAGATAGTAGGATTGGGGTAAGACATCGACGAGAAGATAGTAAGAGTTTGGGTCATCATGAAAATTGAAAGGACCTACGATCTCAAAGTCAGTAACTTCTTGTTGATAGACCGTTGTACTTGAGAGGGTACTGACGATAAAACGTATCATCTCCTCATTATCGATACGGCGAAGGGCATTATATCGTTCTGCAGTATTCTTAGGGATGACAATAAGATGGGAATCATCGGCATAATCGAGAAAACGATTAGTTGGCATACTATGCAGCATATGAACAATACGAGCCGTATAGAAAGTATATTCACTTTGTGGTGTTGGCAACATTCTTCGCTGATCAAACTGTGGCAGGTAGATCGTCAATGAGATAATTAATACCATACTGATCCAGATCGTAATAAAGACCCGGATGCTTAATTGATTAAATATTTTGAGGTATTTTCTCATGGAAGAAGTATTGTTGTTGATGTCATGTGAAGTAGGTGATCTTTAATAACTCATCTTATAATCCCCAACATAAGATTGTTGGGGATTACAGTTTCGTGAATCTCTTTAGCCGATCTCTTTATCAATCCCTTTATCAATCTTTTTTGTTGATCTATTCTAAAAAGAGGTAGCCTAAGCCATGCACGGTTTTAAACCAAGGAAGACCATCCTCTCTCTTCGGAAGTTTTTTTCGAATATTACTCAAATGCATATCGATCACACGATCAAAGGATTGATGGCGCTTACCTAAGACATTTCGGCTTAGCTCTTCGCGGCTGACCGTCTCCCCTTTATGTTGAATCATATAGTAGAGGACTGAAAACTCTGTAGTTGTAAGATTGACGGGTTGCTCTTTATAGGTGGCTCTAAATTGTGCCGAGTTGAGCATCAGACCATGAGCTTCCAATGTTGTTGTATCGTTATACTCTTCATCCTCTGTATTCTCTGTAATTTGGCTCTGTAGACGTAATCTTGCACGAATACGAGCAACGAGTTCACGATCATCGAAAGGTTTAGCGATATAATCATCAGCCCCCAATTCAAGACCAAGAACTCGATCGAAACTATCTCCCTTTGCAGAGAGAATAATAACCGGTAGGGTAGGATGCTCTTTACGAACCTCTTTTAAGGTATCCCATCCATTTTTTTCCGGCATCATCACATCTAAAATGATGATATCAGGCGTTGCGTACTCAAGATACTCCAAACACTCAACACCATTTTTCTTTACGATCGTTTCAAAACCTTCATACTCCAAGATCTTGGGTACAAGTGTTTGAAGTTCTGTATCGTCATCAACAAATAAAACTGTAGCTTGAGTAGTCATTTCTCTATTTTATCCTCTATTAAACAATATTAAGTACTCAAGAGTGCGTACAAAAAATATTAAAAATTTAGCCTAATTTACGAGACAATTAATATTGATCAATCTTGTTAAATTCATAAATTCATCCAATCTATAAGGACAAGTTATAAAATGGAGATGGAAATAAAAAGTTTTGATAGAGCTCTTTTATAGCAAGACCTCTACAAACTAAGCATCTATAATGCTGATTGAAAGATCTCTTACCATTATTGTAAGGGAGAGGCACTCAATAACTCTATTCTATTTTTTTTATAAAATATCTCGTAAAGATAAATTATCTATTTAATATATAAGATATCTATTTGAAGTTAAGTTTTATTTCATAAAAATTAATAAATTATCACAAGTAATCGATATAGCTTTAAAGCAAAATCACAAGAAATTAACCTTAAGTTTTTTATTTTAATAAAAACTGTGAAAATGTTCTGTCTATCTTTGTAATAACTTTATTTTATCTGTTTTTAAGTGTAAAGAGCATTGAATTATAAGGAAAAATTAAATTCTAAATAAAAGGGCTGATTATTGATTTAAAGTAGAGTAAAGCATCTTTACTACTTTTTGCTCCTCTTTAGTCGGTTAATATAGATTGATTAATGTTTCCAGAAGCTCGGCGTTACTAAGACAAAGAGTGTAAAGATCTCTAAGCGGCCAAGGATCATTGTAAACATTAAGGTAGAGAGCGCCCCATCCGGTAATCCCCCATAAGTGCTTGAAACGGCGCCTAAGCCCGGGCCGGTAATATTAAGGCACGCCGCTACAGCAGAGAAGGCATCGAGCGGAGAGAGCCCAAAAGCGGTCATAACCATGATTAAAATTGCCGTAGAGAAGGCATAGATCCCTAAAAAGGCCCAAACACTGCCGAGAATATCATTATGAACGACTCGCTTATTAAGGCGGATCGGGAATTTCCCATGAGGATGGATCAAAAGCTTGATTTCACGCATTGCCTGCTTGGTTAAGAGAATCACGCGAATTACCTTCATCCCGCCGGCAGTAGAGCCAGAACATCCCCCAATAAAGGTGATAAAGACAATTAAAATGGGCAGATAACTCGGCCAGCTACTAAAATCGGTGATTGTTAATCCGGTAGTGGTGATCATGGAGATCACAGCAAAAGCGGCTTGTAGTAGAATCTCGCCAACGCTATCGAAGACTTCAAAATTGTAGAGCCCAAAA
>JASLEF010000024.1 GCA_030151245.1 Ignatzschineria sp.
GAAACCCCTGATTAATCAACCTTGTTATTAGAGCGCACTCACCGTTCCTGAGCCACGACTATTACGTTGGATTTTAACATCTTGCCCCGGAAAAATATCTAACTCCCCTTTCACCACAACAGGAATATGTCCTTGATCCTCGGTTTCCACCCCGACTTCGCTATTCCCCTCTTCATTCACAACGATAGAAACCACTCGTCCTTTTCCTGAATAACTCCCTTTACCATCATTCAAGCCCGCTGCGCATCCTGTTAATAGCGCAAATAAAGCGATAAATAATCCTAACTTTTTCATAACATTCCTTTATATCTATTGACGCAGTACGAAAACAAGAAATCTCTCTAATGGCAACCAAAAGAGAGATTTATGAGTCAGTTAATTTTTCAAAATTCTACGACTCTTGTTGAGGCGCTTCAGAATTTCGACGTTGTCTATTTTGATGAGGGCGACGATTACGGCGAACCCCGCGACGAGCAGGTCTACGCTCTTGATTGTCACGTGATTGATTTTCCGATACTTGCCCTTCTGATGCTGATTGTGCCGCGGACTCAGCTTGTGATGCTGCTTGTTGCGGTGTTGCAACAGCCCCGTCCTGTCCCGCAGGTCTCTCTTCTTGACGTCGACGTGGCGCTCGGCGATTTTGACGTGGATGTCCGCCCTCTTGCCCCTGTCTTGGCGTACGAGGATTGCGGGTACGACGTTGACGATTATCACGGCGATCAGATGAGCGTTCTGGCGTCACTTCTGGCTTAATCAATAACTCTTCAGTGATCGACTCTACCGGAATCTCTTCTTTAATATAATCTTGGATATCCATCAGCGAATAAACATACTCTTCACAAGCAAATGTAATCGCGGTACCTTCTGCGCCTGCACGTGCGGTACGGCCAATTCGATGAACGTAATCTTCCACATCTTGCGGTAAGTCGTAGTTAAAAACGTGTGAAACATCGGGAATATGAAGTCCGCGTGCAGCAACATCTGTTGCCACCATAATGGAGAGCTCTCCATTTTTAAACTCTTCTAGAAGCTTCTCTCGGCGATTTTGCGGAATATCTCCTGATAATACTGCCGCTTTAAAGCCATTAGCATTTAAGGTATTAAAGACCTCATCTGCCGCGCGCTTAGTATTCACAAAAACAATAGAACGCTCCGCCTCTTCTTTCTTTAAAAGCCCAAAAAGAAGATTTAATTTCTCATCCGAAGAGACATGGTATAAGCGCTGTGTAATACGTGAGCCGGTGATTTGCTCTGCTTCCACTTTAATCAGCTCTGCCTCATTCATATGCTCATAAGCTAGCTCAAAAATACGCTGCGAGAAAGTGGCTGAAAAGAGCATATTTTGACGCTTTTCAACCTTTGGCATTTGGCGTAATAAGAAGCGAATATCACTAATAAAGCCGAGATCAAACATTCGATCAGCTTCATCTAAGACAAACACTTCAACATTACGAAGATTAAGCTTCTTCTGTTTAAAGTAATCTAAAATACGCCCCACTGTGCCAATAACAACATCTGGATCGGCTTCTAATGCTTCATTTTGAGCGCCATAAGCCGCGCCGCCATAAAGAAGCGCGAACTTTAACCCTGTATAACGACCGAGCATTTTTGCATCATCATGAATCTGCACCGCAAGCTCTCGCGTTGGCGCCATAATGATGGCAAAGGGGCCTTTTTTATTCTCTTCAACAGGCACAGTCATTAAGTGGTTAAGCGTTGCTAATAAAAATGTCGCCGTCTTACCTGTCCCTGTTTGAGCCTGTCCCGTAACATCCTGCCCTTTTAATAAGACAGGTAATGCCTTCTCCTGAATTTCTGTGCAAAATTCATAACCGTTATCCGCTAAACTCTCTTTCAGTGAATCATGTAAATCTAAATCTGCAAACTTCATAGAAGTTAAATGTGGTTTTCCCATAGATGACGACCTAAACCCTCAATTATTGTGCGCTATAATAAATTTTTTTAATAACCTTGTTTGAAAAAATTATACAGTCCAAACCTTGTTATTTACCCTGTTTTCAGTTGTAATATCTCAGGTATTATCATATTTTATATAGAAAAATCCAAATCTAATTTTGGATATCTTGATCAACTTCTTGAAGGAGAGACTACGATGAGCGATTTAGTCAATGCGACAGACACAACTTTTGAAGCTGAAGTTTTAAATGCTGAGCTTCCTGTATTAGTGGATTTTTGGGCGGATTGGTGCGCACCTTGCCGTATGATCACTCCAATTATTGAAGCCGCTTCTGAAGAGTATGCAGGAAAATTAAAGGTTGTAAAATTAGACGTACAAAACAACCAAGATACGGCTGTTAAATTTCAAATCCGCGGAATTCCTGCCTTAATGATCTTCAAAAATGGAGAAATTATTGCCCAACACGTGGGTGCGTTAAACAAAGCACAACTCACACAATTTATCGATAGCAACCTATAATCGATCGATTGTCCCCGCAAGCGTGATGCTTGTTAGAAAAGCTAAAAGCCGAAGAATTTAACTATTCATCGGCTTTTTAAATGAGCAATATTGGAACAATATTGTCAATTCTCCCCAAAAAGATCATTGAAATTATTTATCGCGCCGTCGTGATAAAGCAACATTTCACTCAATCTTCACGTATAATACCTCGCTTCGAGCAGATCGCGCAGCAGGAACTGATATCACGATTCTTTAGCGCATATTTTTTATATCACTAAAAACATCAACATGAGGGTGATCCATGGAACTAATCAACACACTCAACCACACTATTGAAGATCTTTCTGAAAGAGCCGCTGACCTTCGGAGGTATCTTTGACTTCGATACAAAGCAAGAACGCTTAACAGAAGTCTTAATGGAATTAGAAGATCCTAATATCTGGACGAACAATCCCGAAAAAGCACAAAAACTGGGGCAAGAACGTGCCGTTTTAGATGATTTCGTCAATGGGATGATTAAACTAGAATCAAGCCTGAATGATGCTAAAGATCTGGTTGAAATGGCAAAAATGGAAAATGATGAAGAGACGCTAGGGATGATTCAAGCGGATCTTGCTGAGTTTACAAAAACCATTGAAGCCTTTGAGTTCAAGCGCATGTTTAGTGGCGAAATGGATAGCAGTAATGCTTACCTTGATATTCAAGCCGGCGCAGGGGGAACCGAGGCGCAAGATTGGGCATCAATGGTACTTCGTATGTATCTACGCTGGGGGGAATCACACGGTTTTAAAACAGAATTATTAGAAGCCTCTCCTGGCGATGTTGCCGGCATCAAATCGGCAAGTATTCGTTTTGAAGGAGACCATGCTTATGGCTGGCTACGCACAGAAACAGGGGTACATCGTCTAGTACGTAAATCTCCATTTGACGCTAACAATAAACGCCACACGTCTTTCTGCTCTGTTTTTGTCTCGCCGGAGATTGATGATAATATTGAGATTGATATCGATCCATCAGATCTTCGTATTGATGTTTACCGCGCCTCAGGGGCGGGAGGCCAGCACGTCAACGTGACAGAATCAGCCGTTCGTATTACACACGTTCCTACAGGCGTTGTTGCCCAGTGTCAAAATGAGCGCTCACAACATCGTAATAAAGATGTTGCCATGCAACAGCTTCGCTCTAAACTCTACGAACTTGAACTACAAAAGAAAAAAGATGCCGCAGAAGCGCTTCAGGATTCTAAAGCCGATGTCGGCTGGGGAAGCCAAATTCGCTCTTATGTTCTTGATCAGGCTCGTATTCGCGATATTCGCACCGGTCACGAAGTCGGAAACCCCCAACCTGTTTTAGATGGGGATCTCGATGACTTCATCGAAGCCAGCTTAAAAATGGGATTATGATGATATT
>JASLEF010000042.1 GCA_030151245.1 Ignatzschineria sp.
CCCTCCACCTTCTATCTATTTTAAAATGACGCCCCTTTCTCCTCTTGAAGGGCATACTTATTTATCCGTCTCTTTCGACTTTTTTTCAAACGATAATTTTTAATGATTAATATTAGTTTTTCTAATACACTAGCAAAATAATAATCATAAAAAGAGGAGAAGCCATGAAAATAGAGAAGTTAAACTGGACGTTACTACATACATACCTTGTCATAGTGGAAGAGCAAAGCATTAGTAATGCTGCACTCAAATTAAATATCACCCAATCTGCCGTAAGCCAAAATCTCAAAAAACTAGAGGAACAACTAGAAGTAAAACTTATTGAAAGAAGTAACAAAACCTTTGTTTTAACTGAGATCGGAGAGAACCTTTATAAAACAGCGACGGAGGTCTATTCTAAGCTCGTCAAGTTTGAACAAAAATTAACCGCCACGAGTAATACCGTCAAAGATACCCTCGCGATTATGTCTGTTTCAGGATTAGTCTCTACAGACTTTGACAATCTTTTGATCTATTTCCATAAACACTATCCTAATATTGACCTCAATATCACCACCGCAACCCATGCGGAAGTGGTTAAAAAAATAGCGAACAATCATCCGGCAATTGGCATTACCTTGGAACCCAAAGGTCACGATGACATTGAGAAGCTCTTCTACCTACCTCAGAGATATTCTCTCTATTGTGGTCAATCTCACCCGCTATTTCATAAACAAACGATCACTAAAAGTGATGTTATCGCCCAAAACTATGTGGCCTTCGATAGCGAACAATTAGGAGCAGCCCTCTCGCCGATCGCCATTTTTAGAGATATGGAGCACTTTACCGGCAAACAAGTGGCAATTACGAACAATCTTCAAGAGTTGCAGCGGCTCATTATCACAGGCTATGGAATTGGCTGTTTGCCGGATAATGCTGCAAAAAGCGCACTCAATAGCTCTCTACTCAGAAAACTTCCTCCTTATCAAGGAGTTGCAGATGTGCCAGTCTATCTTATTTGGAATAAAAATAGAACGCTCCGCGCGAGTGAGCATGCTTTTCTAGATGCGGCATCCATCTCTATCGCACCTGAGCTGAACCATCATCATTCTATTTAATCTTGAGATCCTGCCATTGATCCCCCTCTTCTCCTCAATTCCCAATCTTGCTTAAAGGTTGATTTATAGAGAGAGATTAGGTAACTTTAGCCCTTCATTCATTGTGAGAAATTTAATCGTGAGTAATAAAAAAGCCTCCCTCATTGCCATTATCGTGGTTGTTATCGTGTTCCTAATTTATGATCGCTTCAAGCCACTCTCAGAAGAGAAGCTCATCTCTAAACAAGGTGTTGCCACTGTTTATCTTGATAATAGCTATAAAAACATTGATTCAACACACTCTCCTGAAGGCACTCTCCTAGCACAATACTCTCAACGACATGATATCTCGGTTGTCATTACCGGCAGCCATCTTACAGCTGAAGAGCGCGCGCTCTCTTTAAACGCGTATGCGGAACAACTCTCAGAAAATATCCCCGATAATAGTACGCTGACCATTATCGATATTTATCCGGATCGTGAGGAGATCATCTACACATTAGATGTGCCGGAAAAACTCTATTCATGGCAACGATTAAAGCGTGAAAAGGAGGCAACCACCGTCATCTCCGTGGTAGCAGAATCAGCAACCCCCAAAGTGGATCCTATGAAAATTTTGAATGAGGCTGAATTTGAAGCAAAATAATCATTAAAGGATATTGAGCCCTATTGAACGATGAGATATCTCTCTACTTTAAATAAATAATGCATCCCCAAAAAAACCATCAAAATCAATATGTTTTCAGAGAGATTATGATGATCGATTTAGAGTGTTCAATAATGGAAGACTCAATAAGCCCTTAACTTCAAAATCCTACTTCCAATCAAAAGCTGTTTTCAGAATCTTTCTGAAACAGCTTTTGTCCTTATTTAATTATCTATGCCACTACCTAGGCAATGATCTATTCATTTCAATGACCTACCCACTACTCTTATAACTCCGACTACTCCATTCTCCCCATCACCACTCTCAAATAAGCGTCTCCTCTCATCTTTTCATATGTGCAGGTCGCTCAATACAACCATATACATATGACCGTTATGATTTTATCTTTCTAATTCTGTGCGCAATACTCCTTTCATCGCTTGAAGAATATCTGCCATCACCACTAACATCCCCATCATAAAGACAAGACTAATCTCTCCCCCGCTTGCCAGCAGAACGTTAAATAAGCTCCTTTCATACCGGTTTTATGATCCATCAGAGATAAAAAATGCCATCTCTGACGACAGCCAAGAGATAGCATTCTGTTAAAAATAAGGGGATTTAATGATAAATAATCTTCCCTCTATTCGTGAGATCTTGAATCTTATTTCGCCTCCAGCAACTCTTTAACATTCAATAAAATTAGTTCATTATCATCGGCTTGATTCGGTAAACGGCTACTAGAGAATGGGAGGTTATTATCATTTCCAACAATGATCGTTTCACCATCAACAATATCCACATTCTCAATCGTAAAGAAGGGGAAAACAAAATGATCACCACTGAGGGGTTTACGCGACACTTGATGAGGATCTTGAATCTTTAATAGATCGATATAACCGATTTTTTTAACATCTTGATTCTGATTATCGGCATTCATCTGGATCTTATAGACTCTTTTCGTTTTCGGTAGATTCGCGCTATCAAAACAGGTCGGCTTTACCGCCCCATCACAAGCAAACTCCACCACACCCTCACCATTATCACGCTCAATGACTAATCCATATTCCCCATCGATCATATTAAAATCACCGATAGAGAGGCCTTTTTCGGCCAAAGGATAATTCCAGTAATTGCCCGTCCATTCTCGCTTGGCAACATCAAATTCTAGAATCTGCAATGTCATACCATCCGTTCCTACTAAAGCCCCTTCAAGCAAAGGATAGAGCTTTGTCCCATCTTGGCTAACGGCCATTCCTTCAAAACCTTTCGAACGTAACACCTCAAAATCCACAGTTTGTGAAGGGTTTCCCGGTGTTGTGATAGAGTAATGATCGGGAGAACGAAGTTTTTTGCCCTTAAATTCTGTTTCAAAAACATCGACAACCTTACCATCGAGCGTTGCTTGAATTAAGTAAGGACCAAATTCATCCCCCACCCAGAGATACCCACCAGCAAATTGAAAACTTTCTGGATCAAAATCAGCCCCTGTTAAGTATCGCTCTGCCGTTGCCTCATTTTGAATCCTAAAAGGGACTCTCTTATCGGGATCTTGTAAAAATATAGTCTTAAGGTGCTTAAAAACATTATTATCAAAATCAACATCATATTGATTAAGATAGAGCATAAAATCTGGGGAGTTCGCTTTTGAACCTGCACCATTATCTGTGAGCAACCAATAAGAACCATCGTTCATCCGCTTAATGCCGGAATGCCCTTGAATCGGCTGCCCCATAAAAGGCAACGATAATCCTGTCGGACGACCTTGAGATTGCCCCTCTACACTACCAACGACATCATTACGAATGCCTTGAGTAAACTTTCCACTCACCTTAAGATCCTGCGGTGCATCGTTCGGTGCTGATATCATCGTATTCGCCGGCAAATAAGCATGGGCAGATAATACCGCAGGATATTCCTGATCTGCCCAAGCAATCGTACTCATTAATAATGCAATAAAAATAGGTCTTTTACGAAACATGTCGATAGCCTCTAAATTCATGAAGAAGGAGATTCCATCGTACAAACCATTTTTAACAAACCGATTACAAACGAAAAAAAAACCATCACATTAGCGTGATGGTTCTTGAAGATGATCGATCTTATCGCTCTAACACACGAGATTATCAATCTTTTTTAAAAAAATAATTCACAGCACTAATACCCTATTAAAATGGGTAATCCCATGCAAATGGGTTATCGAAGAAGAACCCATCGTTCCAAGCATTTGTATCAGTATTTGCCCAGACAGCCATCTGCTCTGCTTGAAGAGCATTTTGTTCACGATAATCTTTCCACGCCATGTTGTAACAAGCTTGGAACGCTTTATCATCTACTGCTTTGACATATTTTTCTTCAAATACTCTCTTTTGTGTTTCTGAAAGTTTATTAGCATTTGGCATCTCTTTCATCAATTGCGCAGCTTCAGGGCTACACTCTTGCGCTAAACTCACTTGTGTTTCTAGCATTTGTTGCGCTCGTCTTTGTGTTTCCGCCGCTCGCTCTTCTGGCGTCATCGCACAGGCTGCAAGAACTCCCAATGAGAGTAATAATGCCGACAGCTTCATTGTTTTTTTCATACAACAATCCTTTAATAAACATTAATTGAGAATAAATCTTATTTACATCATTATATATAAATTTACTAGAAACAGAAATAATATTC
>JASLEF010000053.1 GCA_030151245.1 Ignatzschineria sp.
CCGTGGTTTAGGTTCATCATTCATCGTAAGACGTATTTCTCACGGTGTTGGTATGGAACGTACATTCCAAACTTATAGCCCACTCATCGCAAGCATCGATGTTAAACGTCGTGGTAGTGTTCGTCGTTCGAAACTCTACTACTTACGTGAGCTTTCAGGTCGCGCAGCAAGAATCAAAGAAAAATTACCAGCACGCAAAACTGCGCAAACTGCATAATTTTTCGAGATTGCTCGACAGAGAACAAGGCCTTGGTGAATATTTCATCAAGGCTTTTTTCTTTATGTGTTGTTTTTTTATAGAATAACCGCATATTATAGTATTGATAAATTAGTACAATATGATCCGAAATCATTGATGAAATAAGGAGATTTCATGTTTAAAAGAGTAGCTTTATGGATGATGATGAACATGGCTGTCATCGCTGTGATTACCATCATTTTAAAAATTACCGGACTTGATACTGCCATTTCGGGTGGTCGGGGATTGTTCCCAATGTTATTGGCATGCGCAGTAGTAGGGTTTGCGGGATCTATCATCTCATTATTCATGTCAAAAAGTATGGTTAAGCGCTCAATGGGCGTTCATATTATTGAAACTCCTCAAAATGAATTTGAAGCATGGTATGTCAATGTAGTGCGCCGGCAAGCGGAAGCTGTCGGAGTTAAAACGCCAGAAATAGGTATTTTTGAATCACCGGAACCGAATGCTTTTGCAACAGGTGCTAGTCGCAATAATTCATTAGTGGCGATTAGTACGGGTTTAACACAAGTGATGAATAAAGATGAGATCGAAGCAGTTATCGGTCATGAGATGGCGCATGTTGCTAATGGTGATATGGTGACGATGGCATTACTTCAAGGTGTTTTAAATACTTTTGTTGTTTTCTTCTCTCGCATCATTGCTCAGGCTATTGCTTCAAGAGGGAACTCAGATAGTGAAGCAACGAGTTCTGGCGTTTATTTTATTACGACAATGATTTTACAGGTCGTTTTTGGCTTTTTAGCACAGATTATTGCGAGCTGGTTTAGTCGTTATCGAGAGTTTCGAGCTGATGAAGGCGGGGCAAAATTAACCTCTAATCGTCAGATGGCTAATGCACTTGATGCACTTCGTCGTCGTCCTGAGATGAATCAAGATCTTCCTGGAGAATTTGCTGCATTTGGTTTTACAGGATCTTTAAGAGATTTATTTAGCACTCATCCTCCCTTAGAGAAACGTATTGAAGCATTATTAGCTGCAGAACGCCGCAATGGTTAAAGTGTAAGGATTATTTATGGCTTAACGTCATAGCATATCTAGAAGAATAAGCCCCTTGTTTGTTAAAACGAGGGGCTTTTTTGGGGCTGGATGGTAAGTTTTTTAAAGGTGGGTTTTGAAGGTCTAAGAATCAAGCTTCAGAATAAGACTTTAAATAAAACTTGTTAAAAGTGCCGCAGATTTCAGTAGACCTGGTAAAAAGTGTTCTTTAATTTCAGGGATACTTTTCTTTAAAATATGTGTGCTGATGCTAATGGATGCGATGACTTTTCCCCCACGATCAAATACCGGTACGGCAATAGAGCAGAGACCAATTTCTAGCTCTTGATCGATGATTGCATAACCCTGTTCTTTGACTTTTTGAAGTTCTTTTAAGAGGGGGGAAATTTCATGAATAGTCTTATCGGTATAAGGGATGAGTTGAGAGTGTGCGAGAATTTCTCGTTGTCTCTCTTCAGATTCTGCTGCTAAAAGTACTCGTCCCATTGATGAGCAATACGCTGGTAAATGAGTCCCAATAGTAAATGTATTGGACATAATTCTCTGAGTGATTTCAGAAGAACGTGCAATATAAATAACTTCATTTTGTACAAGGACCGCCATTGTGGCTGTTTCATTAAGTTCTCGCGTAATATTTTCAAGAATAGGTTGCGCGGTACTTGAGAGGGTTTGGGAATTAATATAGCTATGGGCAATCATTAATACTTTTGGTGACAGTTCGTAGTAACGGTCATCTTGAATAACATAACCTAATTCAACGAGCGTAAAAAGACCTCGACGGACTGTTGCGCGCGGAAATCCGGTTTCTTTGGCAATATCAGAAATTGTTTGAGCACGTTTACTCGTTGAGAGAACTTCAAATATGATTAAGCCTCTCGCGAAGGAGCTTAAAAAATCGGAATTATCCGCATGTTTTTCTAAGATCGGAGTGATCTCTTCTATGAGGTTTTTCTGCATAAATTTCTTCACATTGGCTGATATCAAGAGGGTCAAACATCGTATATGCGAATGGCTTCTAATTTTGTAGGGTTCGCTGCTCTCTTGAATAGTGGTTGATTTCTATGACTAGTGTACAACAGTTTTATCGGACATGTATTTAGATAAAAGTTGTCAAAATAGCCGATGATTTTTGGAGTGCTGGCAGGAATTTGATTGGTAGCTCATCCGCTTGATTTCTCATGGCATGCGTGCTGACATTAATGGCGGCAATCACTTTTCCTGATTTATCGAATACAGGTACGGCGATAGAGCAGAGACCTAATTCTAACTCTTGATCAATAATAGCATAACCTTGTGTTTTGACCTTAGCTAGTTCAGCAAGCAGATCTTCGATCTCATAAAGGGTGTTGAGAGTATGGGGTTTGAGTGATGATTGCTCTAATATTTCGATCTGTTTTTCGAGAGGTTCTTCCGCTAATAAGACCCGTCCCATAGAGGTGCAGTAGGCAGGTAAGTGGCTACCAATAGTCAGTGTGTTAGACATAATTCTTTGGGTGTTTTCAGACGATCTTGCAATATAAATAATTTCATTTTGTACTAATACCGCCATAGAAGATGCCTCATCAAGTTCTTTGGTAATACCTTCTAAAATGGGTTGTGCAGCATTAGGTAGTGTTTGTGAGGTGATATAACTATGTGCGAGCGTGAGTACTTTCGAGGTTAATTCATAATAACGATCTTCTTGACTCACAAATCCTAGTTTCAAAAGAGTATATAAACCTCGACGAACGCTAGCGCGAGGGAAGCCTGTAATTTTAGAAATATCAGATATCGTATGTGCTTTTTTGCTCATCGAAAGCACCTGAAAGATCACGAGACCTCTAGCAAAAGCACTAATAAAATCAGGGTCTTCAGCATATTGTCCTAAAATTGGTGTAATGTCTTCTATAAAGTCTTTTTGCATCTGCTTTGAATTCACCTTTAAAAGAGGGTTGAAATTAAAATAGAGATATTTTGGCAAAATTTTCAACATTATAAGCGAAAAAAATTTGTAAAGCTTCTTCTCTCAAAGTTTTTTATCTCGAAATTGTTTGACATTAAATAGTTGCTATGAGATTAATATTGATGTGGGCGACAAGTGAATACGGCGTTCGTCAAGCGAACACGATTGATGGCCACATTAATAACTTTAAAACAAATAAGTTGTGAATAAAAAATCGAGCAGATAGTTTATAGAGGGAAGTTCATCTTCTTTAAATAAATTTACAAGATTCGATAAAAATAAAATATGGAGCAGATAGATGTATCAAAGCGAGCTTTTTCAAGACCAAATATATTATGAATACTTTTCTCAAGATCCTAACAAGGCGTTGGTCATTTTGATTCATCCTTTAGGAATGAGTCGTGAAGTTTGGTCTGAGACGGTTAAAGCCTTGGAACAAGAGTATTCAGTATTGGTAATAGATCTTCCAGGACATGGAAAAAGTAGCGCCGTCAATCCCGATATTCGCTGGGAAATTTCAGATTTAGCGAAGATCGTTCAAGAATTAGCAGCATCCTTGGGGTATCAAAAGGCGCATTATGTCGGAACATCTATTGGTGGTGCAATTGGTCAAGAGTTATTACTCTCTTCTCCGGCATTTTTGCAAAGCCTTATGGTGACTAATACAAGTCATCAAATTGGGACTAAAGAATCATGGGAACAAAGAGCGGCTGATGTTCGATCTCAAGGATTACAAAAGATGGCTGAGGGTATCGTTCCTCGTTGGTTTGCTCCCCATTATTTGACAGAAAATAGTCGGGCGGTTGCGGCTTGGCAAAAAGCTCTAGAGCAGAGTGATGATGAGGGCTATGCAACACTATGTGAAGCCTTAGGTCAGTGGTCAGCAACCACACGGCTAGAGAAATATCAGCAGGATATTCCGGTATTAGCTGTTGCTGGTGCAGAAGATCCCGCAATGCCTATTGATAATATGCAAAGTCTTGCAACATTAATGAAGTCCTCTCTAGAAGTAATGCCGTTAGGACATGTTCCATCGGTAGAAGACCCAGAGGGATTCAACCAACTGCTATTGGGTTGGTTGCAGAAATCAGAGCAGAGCCTATAACTGCTAAGTGTTTACTATTAGATATATCAATATTAGAGGCTGTAAAAGGTTGGGATATAACGAGATGTTTTGGCAAGATATCTCTTGCTTGCAAGAGATCTATAAAATCCCATTATATTCAACGGGGTTCGTGATTCACTTTTGAATCCCTAATCAGCTCTAAATGATAAAAATTAGAATTAAAAATTTTGCTCAATACCATTTGTGAGCAGAATAGGAGGAAGATGATGAACTCATCATTATCAAATGATCGGATTGCCAAAATTGAAACATTGATTGTTGATTTGCCAACGATCCGTGGTCATCAGTTATCGATGACGACTATGACGATACAAAGCTCTGTAATTGTGAAAATCTTTACCGAGAATGGGATCATCGGGCTAGGGGAGTGTGCCACGATAGGTGGATTAAGTTACGGTCCTGAAAGCCCAGAAGGGATGAAGTTAACTATCGATCAATATATTGCGCCCTTATTAGTGGGACAATCTGTAGCTTCTATTAAGTTTTTATCACAGCGGATTGCTCACAATATACGGGGCAATTATTTTGCTAAAAATGCTATCGAAACGGCCCTATTTGATATTCAAGGAAAAATTTTGAATGTACCGATCTCTACACTATTAGGTGGAAAAGTGGTGGATAAACTATCGGTGCTTTGGGTACTAGCCAGTGGGGATACCGAAAAAGATATCATTGAAGCGAAAGAGATGATTGCCAAAGGCCGGCATAAAGATTTTAAACTAAAAATTGGACGTCGTCCTGTCAAGGAAGATGTGGCACATGTGATCGCCATTAAAGAAGCTTTAGGAGATCATTCTATGGTGACGGTTGATGTGAATCAGGCATGGACAGAAGCTGAGGCAATTATCGGAATGCAATTATTGCAAGATGCCGGTATTGATCTCGTTGAACAACCTTTGCCTCAACAAGAGATTGATGCTCAAGCTCGTTTAAGTCAGCGTTTTAATATTCCGATATTAGCCGATGAATCTGTAGGGCTCTCTTATGAAGGATTTAATATTGCTAAAATTGCCGGCGCGCGTGCTTTTGCCCTTAAAACAGCTAAATCTGGCGGAATGTTAGGCGTACTTGAACTCGCAAGTGTCGCAAAATCTGCCGGGATCGGTTTGTATGGTGGCACGATGTTAGAAGGATCGATCGCAACCAGTGCTGCTATTCAAGCTTATTCCACTTTGCCAACATTAGAGTGGGGAACAGAACTATTTAGCCCATTATTATTGAAAGATGACATTGTTGTTGAACCTTTAAAATACTTTGATTACGGGGTTGAAGTTTCTGATAAGCCAGGACTAGGACTCGAATTAGATACTGATAAAGTTAATTATTACAAACGAAAATAAGGAGAAGAGATGCTTTTTAAAGTAGAGATGATTGTGAATATTCCTGAATCAATGGATAAGGATACACGAACAGAGATTTTAGCCACTGAAAAAGCGTATTCGCAAGCGTTACAAAAGTCAGGGAAGTGGCGTCATATTTGGCGTGTAGCGGGTCAGTATGCCAATATTTCGATTTTTGATGTGGAGAGTAATGAGGAATTACATAACCTTATCACAGGGCTCCCACTCTATCCGTACATGGAGATCAATGTCGAGGCGCTCTGTCGCCATCCATCCTCGATTCGTGAAGACGATCGTTAAGGATAAGGTGATCTTCACCATAAAGGAATCAGATGTCGGACAGATTAAAAATAGATGTTTTGACATCTGATGCATAAGTCTCAATAAGATTTAAAAAAAGTAATTCCCTCGTTGAGGAGTTACATCTAAAAGCCAATTAGAGCTAAATAAATAACACAATAATGGTAATTACCAAGTTAAGGAGAGTTATATGAAAACTACAATTTCGAGTAAAGAGTTCTTAGAAAGTTTTGTACGCACCGCAGCGGGATTTGATTCAGAGAAAGGAGATCCTCGTGTTAAAGAGATCGTTCATCGTTTGATATCAGATCTATGTAAAGCGATTGATGATTTAGATATTACCGTAGATGAGTTTTGGCATGGGGCAAACTATCTTCTGCGTTTAGGTCAAGCGCATGAAACAGCATTATTGGTTGCAGGGCTTGGTCTTGAGCATATTCTTGATGTCCGTGAAGATGATCTTGATGAGATGGCAGGTTTATCTGTTGAAGGTGCGACGCCTAGAACTATCGAAGGACCACTTTATGTTTCAGGGGCTCCGGTCGTTGAAGGTGAGGCGCAGCTAGATGATGGTACAGATACCGATAGTGATCTGATGCATTTGTCTGGAAAAGTTGTAGATATTGAGACAGGTGAAGTGATTCCTGATGCCATTGTAGAAGTATGGCATTGTAATAGTAAAGGAAACTATTCTTTCTTTGATAAGAGCCAGTCTGATTTTAATATGCGTCGCACAATTAAGAGCGACAATGGTCAATATACGGCACGTAGTATTGTTCCAAGTGGTTATTCTGTTCCAAATGGCAATCCAACTCATGAGTTATTAGAACTCCTTGGTCGTCACGGTTCGCGTCCAGCGCATATTCACTTCTTTATTCATGCGCCTGGCTATCGCCATTTAACAACACAAATTAACCTTGCTGATGACCCATTCTGCTATGACGACTTTGCTTATGCAACGAAAGAGGAGTTGGTTGTAGACGCGGTATCTATCACGGACCCTGAAAAAATTGCGGAAGCAAAAATGAAAGGTCCTTATAAAGCACTGACTTTTGACTTTGCATTAACAAAATCGAAAGATGAAGATCAGGAAGATCGTAGTACAAGAGCAAGAGCTGCCCTTTAAGTGAAAGTTAATATTATATGATTAAGAGGTAGATGATAGAGCAGGCATTACTCCAAGGCTTGTTTTATAAGAGAGATAGAGATTGTTTCAACACTCAAAGTGGAGATTCGAACTCTATCTCTTTTCATTCATAACGTTATACATTTCATTCTAATAAAGACTCACTAGTAGCGTTATGTAGAAGATTGTCTGATAAATGACGATCAATTTTAAAGGGTCAATTTTATTAAAAAAGAGAGATAAATCTGAATGTTATGACATTCGGAGTCTCTAGTAACACTTTTAATTTTACCAAAAGGACGACAGCTCTAATATTTTTAGAGAGAAAGGATCACTATGATTAACAAAATTAGCTCATCTTTAGAGGCAACTATCGGGAAAATTTTCGATGGTGCAACAATCATGATTGGTGGCTTTGGTACGGCAGGTCAACCTGCGGAGCTGATAGATGCGTTGATTCAACACGGAGCCACCGATTTAACAATTATTAATAATAATGCGGGAAATGGAGATATTGGTTTAGCCGCATTGTTAAAAGCAAAGCGGGTGAAAAAAATTATCTGCTCATTTCCAAGACAATCCGACTCCCATGTATTTGATGCCTTATATCGGGCTGGTGAAATCGAATTAGAGTTGGTTCCACAAGGTAACTTAGCTGCGAGAATCCAAGCGGCAGGGTCTGGCTTTGGGGCGATCTACACCCCGACAGGATTTGGAACAGAGCTTGCAAAGGGAAAGGAAACTCGGGAAATTAACGGGAAAAATTATGTGTTGGAATATCCCATTACCGCAGATTTTGCACTAATTAAGGCTTATAAAGGGGATCGCCACGGTAATCTCATTTATCGTAAAACAGCACGAAACTTTGGTCCCATTATGGCAGCCGCGGCAGGTCATACGATTGCGCAAGTTCAAGCGGTTGTAGATGTGGGGGCATTAGATCCGGAGTGCATTGTGACACCGGGAATTTTTGTGACGGAAATCGTTGAAGTTCAACCATCGGGAGTGAGATAAATGACGAAGAATTATACCCCTTTAACGAGGAATCAAATTGCAGAAAGAGTTGCACAGGATATTTATGATGGTGCTTATGTCAACTTAGGCATTGGCTTGCCGACTTCTGTCGCCAACTACTTAGGAAGTGATAAGGAGATTTTTCTCCATAGTGAAAATGGTTTATTAGGGATGGGGCCGTCACCAGAGAAAGGTGAAGAAGATCCTGATTTAATTAATGCGGGGAAAGAGATGGTGACATTACTCCCGGGGGGAAGTTATTTTCATCATGGTGATTCATTTACGATGATGCGCGGAGGCCATATTGATATTTGTGTCTTAGGCGCTTTTCAAATCGCCGAAAATGGAGATTTAGCTAACTGGCATACCGGTGAGCCTGATGCGATTCCTGCGGTGGGCGGAGCGATGGATTTAGCTATTGGTGCAAAAAATGTCTGGGTTGCGACCAATCATACCACTCGAGATGGTACTGCAAAAATCGTTAAAGAGTGTAGTTATCCTTTAACAGGGATTGGTTGTGTTGATCGGATTTATACCGATTTAGCGGTCATTGATGTTAGGGATGGCAAACTGCATGTCACAGAGATGTTTGGAGGGATTACATTCGCAGAGTTAGAAGCTTTAACAGAGGCTCCCTTAATTGATGATACTGCTTCGTAGCATTCTCATCATTGTCAAAAGATCAGAGAAGAATAACGAATAAGAATAGAGAGGGAATGGAGTATGTCAGAGAAAAACGCTTATATTTGCGACGCTATTAGAACGCCTTTTGGACGATATGGTGGCACACTTGGTGCTATTCGTGCCGATGATTTAGCCGCATTGCCTATTACCGCGTTGATGCAGCGACATCCGGAGGTCGATTGGTCACAGCTAGATGATGTTATTTTGGGTTGCGCTAACCAATCAGGAGAAGATAATCGAAATGTCGCACGAATGGCGACCTTACTAGCAGGATTGCCGCAAGAAGTTCCAGGCGTCACTTTAAACCGTTTATGTGGTTCTAGTTTAGAAGCCATTGGTAGCGCGGCAAGAGCGATAAAATCAGGTGAAGCGGATCTCTTAATTGCTGGCGGTGTTGAGAGTATGACACGATCCCCATTTGTTATAGGTAAAAGCGATAGTGCATTTGATCGTAGTCAAATCATGGAAGATACCACAATGGGATGGCGTTTTATTAATCCCAAATTGAATGAGATGTATGGCACGGAAACGATGCCGGAAACAGCCGAGAATCTCGCAGAAAAATTCCATATTTCTCGGGAAGATCAAGATGCATTTGCCTACCGAAGCCAAATGCGAGCGATTAAAGCTCAAGAAAAGGGACTATTTGATCAGGAAATCATTCCGGTTAAGATTCCTGTCAGACGTTCGGATGATCTAATTTTTGATAAAGATGAGCATCCTCGCGCCTCAACAACAATGGAAGGTCTTACGAAATTAAAGCCTTTTGTGAAGCAAGATGGTGTAATTACTGCTGGTAATGCCTCGGGAATTAATGATGGTGCCGCAGCGCTCTTAATCGCCTCAGATAAAGCCGTGAAGGATTATGGCTTAAAGCCATTAGCTAAAATTATTGGCATGCAGAGTATGGGGGTTGAGCCTAGTATTATGGGAATTGGTCCCGTGCCGGCGGTGAAAAAATTACTGGCTCGTACCGGCTTAACCCTTGAGGAGATGGATGTCATCGAACTCAACGAAGCCTTTGCCGCACAAGCTTTAGCTTGTATGCGAGAGTTAGGACTTCAAGATGATGCGGAAAATGTCAATCCTAATGGTGGTGCTATTGCACTAGGCCACCCTTTAGGGGCATCAGGTGCGCGTTTAGTCACGACAGCTCTTTATGAATTAACGAGACGTAAAGGCCGTTATGCACTCTGTACGATGTGTATTGGTGTTGGGCAGGGGATTGCTCTGATTATTGAACGAGTTTAATCATAAATACAACAATAAATATATTATCAAGGTTCAGGATGAAAAAGATCAATGCGTATCTGTGGGAATCTCACAATAGGTCAAAAGACATTTTAACAATGAAGCGTTTAAGACGCCTTTTTTCAGGAGGAATTAATAACGAAACGGGGTTTAGTGATGCACCCAGAAAAACTTATAGTTTAACTCAAGCATTTGGTGCCTTTTTAGGTCCTGCCTTATTTATTTTGATTTATTGGATATTACCTTTAGAAGGACTGAGTGATAGTGGACGAGGAGTGATGGCCATTATTACTTGGGTGGCTGTATGGTGGATCTTGGAGGTTATGCCGTTAGGTATTACCTCATTACTTCCCATTATTTTATTACCCATATTTACAAATGTGAGTGGTAAAGAAGCGGCTACAAGTTACGCGGATCCCCTTAACTTTCTATTCTTAGGAGGTTTCGCTATTGCCCTTGCTTTAGAACGTTGGAGATTGCATGAACGAATCGCCATTACTGTCATAAGTCTTGTCGGCACAAGTTTATCAGGGTTAATTATCGGTTTTATGTTAGCGACAGGGTTTCTATCGATGTGGGTATCAAATACAGCGACGGCACTGTTGATGATACCTATTGGAACAGCAATTGCGACTAAAGTTATTCAGCTAATGCGAAATGAAAAAGGACATACCGTTGAAGAAGAGATTAAATTTGAGAAGTCTATTATTTTTGCGATAGGATTTGGTGCTACGATTGGAGGGAGTGCGACATTAATTGGAACCCCGACAAACCTTATTCTAGCTGGATTATCTAAAGAGCTGTTAGGCATTGATATCTCTTTTGCGAAATGGATGTTGTTTGCAGTACCTTTGATCTCTATTTTGATGGTTGTTGCATCGATTTATCTTACAAAAGTGGCATACCCATTGAAGGTAAAGCGAATCCCGGGAAGTATTGATTTTATCGCTCAGACTAAGAAAGAGCTCGGGAGCATGAGTTATGAAGAAAAAATGGTGGCTTTAGTATTTTTATTGACGGCATTTTTTTGGGTTACTCGATCTTTTTTATGGGTAGGGGTTATTCCTGGAATTAGCGATACTATGATCGCTTTAATGGGGGCATTATTACTCTATTTGATTCCTAGTAAGCGAGGAGACAATGGACGACTTTTAGATGGTAGCTCTTTGAAAAAAATGCCGTGGGACGTTCTATTGTTAGTTGGTGGGGGTATGGCTATTGCTGTTGGTTTTTCAAAAACGGATCTGTCGGAATGGGCAGGAAGCCAATTATTAGCATTGCAAGGAACATCTTATTTTGTAGTGCTCTGTTCGATGACAATAATTAGTATTTTGATGACTCAGGTGACACCTAATACCGCAACAGGAACAATTTTGTTACCTATCGCTGTAACGTTGGCATTGGCAACAGATGCTCATCCCTTGCCATTAATGGCAGCCTCTGCATTAGGGGCGGGGTTTGCTTATATGATGCCGATTAGTACGCCTAGTAATGCCATCATATTTGCAACAGGGAAGATCACTTTTAGAGATATGTTGTTAAAGGGAACGTTTTTAACCATCGTGACGTTGGTGCTAATTATCCTTTTTATCTATTTTCTATTTCCATGGATATTTCAGTCTAATTTAATCTAATCTAATTTGCAGTTGATAACGTATTAAAAGGCTTATTGATGAGATAGGCCTTTTTTAAATGAGGTACGGATATGATTCTAAGTAAATTATTGCCCGATAATCTCCCTATTGTGAATAGTACTATTTTCGAAAATTTAGGGTTTATCTATCACGAGTTAAAGGGAGAGCAGGCGAACTTATCTGATAAAAAAGGGAATGGTAAATCTTTTAGTAGTACGTTCTATAAGCTGATTTATGTGACGAAAGGCACCGCAACTTTAGAGCATAGCTCCCAAAAAAATATGTTGTTAGACCGCCCCTTTATCTATTTTTCAGCGCCTGGTCGAGCACAAAAGATGACAATAACGGGAGATTTAGAAGGGCATGTTTTATTGATTTCTAAAGAGATACTCGTCGATATTTTAAATAAACTTCCTGACGCAAGGGTAAGTTATCGAGATGAAGCCTTTATCTTAGATCTTTCTACAAAAACCGCCTCTGAAGCAGAGATCGGGATCTTGCAAAATGCATTTGCCAATATCGCAGAAGAGTTACAGAAGGAGGAGAGCCTCGGGTTACGTGCCTTACTCCTATGTTGGATTCGATTAGCATATATTACGGCATTTCGTCTGGCGCATGAAGGATCGGCTATTTTTATGTGTCATCATCGAAATGCCATTAAATTTAGAAAGTACTTATCACTGATAGATGAGCATTTTAAGTTTCATTGGACACTCTCGCAATATGCCGAGAAATTAAATATCACGGTGTCAACATTGAACAATATCTGTCGGGAGCTAGGGGGAGAATCCGCAAAGGAGTATGTTTCTCAGAGAGTGCTCAAAGAAGCCGAATTCCTGTTGCGCTATACCGACCTGACGATTATTGAGATAGCGCATCAGCTAGGTTTTAAGGACTCCTCTTATTTTGCGCGTTTCTTTAGACGCTATGCCTGCTTGAACCCGAGAGAATATCGGCAATCATTATTACAATAATGAAGGATCTTGAAGAAGATATTGGAAGGGATATTGAAAATATCTTCTTTTCGTTTCAAAAATAGATGAGCTTTAGATCTTTTTAAATGATCGGATATCAAAGAGCTCCGTTGAAGAGAATGGCTATTGATATATTACGATTGTTTGATACGCCCCTCGCCGTTTGATATCGCTTGGTAGTGCGCGATATAAGGGTAAGGTATTGCTTGAAGAGAATGGTAGATGATGGTCATGTGTTTTTTTATGATAGAGAGAATTAAAAGATCTCTATTTTTTTAACTTGCCAGGAGATTGAAGGAGAAAGCGGTTTAATATCTGGAGGGAGGTAAGATTCTTTGAGGAATAAAAAAAGGCCTTGAATATTCAGGCCTAATAGTGGAAGGAGCCACTAAAGGATGTCATTTATGATGACAGAAAATTATCAATGAGTCGCAAGAGATTAGTGATTGCAATCTTCTCCTATTGCGTGAAAAGCCCGTGAAAAATAGGCTAGAGCCGCACCGCCCATTCGATTACGAATAGTAGATACCTCAATGAAAAAGAGTGAGTGTGTTCCCATCTCCATTGTTTGGATAATTTTGCCTTGTAGATTCGCTAAAGAATCCTCTAATACGGGAAGGTTATATTCACCCTCGCACCAAGCATGACGGCGAAAACGTTCCTCAATATCTAATTGCGTAAAGCCGGCAAAATCTTTGGCGGTTTCTTCATGTTCTTTCGCTAAAATATTAATACAAGCGACGCCATTTTCTTTAAGCGTGTTATTGGTCTTACTATGATGATTAACGGCAATCATAATGGTCGGGGGAGAGTCTGTAATGGAGCAGACTGCCGTGGCTGTTAAGCCACATTTTCCGGCTGAACCATTGGTCGTAATAATATTAACCGCAGCCGAAAGAGATGCCATAGCATCACGAAACTGCTGTTGAATAGGGGTTAGTTGTGGTTTATTCATTTTCATCCTCCGGTGAAGTAGAATCCTTTAATAGTTTCTGAGAGGAAATTGTATTGTTATAACTTTCAGATATTGCTAAAAAAGGGGGGTAAAAAATTGATGCGAGGGATCTCCTATTTTTGAAATTAGGTAAAGCTTGAATCTTCCAGGCTTTACCTTATTTTTCTTTTTCAAAAAATGTTTTAATAGGATGCCAAGATTAAGAGAGAAGTTTATCTATGACATTAATATCATCTGAGTTATGAAGGTGAGGCACGGTCCAGCCATTAACATCATAATCAGAGAGACATTTATCTACGAGAGAGATCATCTCCCCTAGAGCCCCTGATGCACGTAATTGTCCTAGACATTGGGTGCGAATATCATCTTGGTTACCCGCGTAGTTAATCTCATACAGCTCATGACGACCACCAAACTCAGAACCGATAGCATCCCATAATAATTTAAGAATTTTAATCCGATCGGTATGGCTAATATCATTAGATCCACGACAGTAGACGCTTAAGTATTTATCGAGAACCGGATCTTGAAGGTCTTTTGAACCGGAAGGGAGATAAATTAAGCCACTTGCGACCGTCTTTTCAATAATATTTTTAATTCTTGCGTACGCTTCAGGTGCATTTGCTCGATAAGCATGGACGGCTTCTTGGTCTGGTAGGAAAGTTCCATTCCACTCTTTGGAGTTAGCCCACATCGCTTCTAGGAAAGAGCTAAATGCATTACGTAGACCGGCAACCTCTCCAACTTGAGCTTGTACCCCACGGAATTCTAAAGAACCTGTACATTCTAATGCTTTGACTAATAACCCTGTGATAAATTCTAACTTCACAACAAAACGGGCACAAGCTTGCATCGGGAAGAGCTGAACAAATCCAGCTTGACCAAACCATGCCTGACATTTTTGAGGATCTTTGTAGATTAAGACATCTTCCCAAGGAATAAATACATTATCGAAGATTAAAATCGCATCATTCTCATCAAATCGACTTGAAAGAGGGTAGTCAAAAGCATTACCCGTAAGGCTTGCCATTAACTCATAAGAAGGACGGCAGATAAGCTTGACACCTTTAGCATTCATGGGAGCAATAAACATCATGGCAGAGGAAGGCTCTTCACCAATTAAGTTTGCAGGACCCGGACCAATAAAGTTGTAGTGAGTGAGTGCGGAGTTTGTGGCGACAACTTTTGCACCGCTAACAACGATACCATCTTCTCGTTCTTCTTGAACGGTAATAAAAACATCTTTCAGTTCGCTAACGGGTTTAGCACGATCAATCGGCGGATTAACAATGGCGTGGTTCATATAGAGCCCACTCTCCTGTAATCGCTTATACCATCGACGTGCATTATCCGCAAATTTTCCATAATACTCAGCATTAACGCCAAAGGTATTTCCTAGCGCAGCTTTATAGTCGGGAGATCTTCCCATCCAGCCGTAGGTTAATTTTGACCATTCAGCGATGGCATCAATCTGTTCTCTTAACTCTTCTCGGCTTTTTGCATAACGGAAAAATTTATGCGTATAACCGCCATTGCCGGTATCTGTTTCCCAAGTGAGCTTATCTTTTGTCGCAGGGTCATGAAGCGCATCATATAGCTTTGCGATGGAGGCTACAGAGTTACGAAATGCAGGATGTGTCGTAATATCCTTGACGCGTTTACCATAGATATAAATTTCACGATCATCTTTGATACTCTCAATATATTCCGCCCCTGTAAATGGACGATTTTTCTCTGCACGGAAATCTTCAGGTAGTTTTGTCATTATTCCCTCCTTTGGTATTTTTTTATTGAAAATGACAACCTGAATTCACGATAGCAAAAAGATTTTGCTGAAAAAGGTACTATTCATCAATAAATCGGTACTTTTGAAGAAATATAAGGGTTTTTTAGGGAATTGCTGACTGATTGACGACCGAGTGTTCGTTAGGCGGTTGCTTTTTCCGATGTTTATGGTGTTAAAAAAGGCTCAGTAGAGAAATTAATACTATTTATTTTTCAAAATATCCTAAAGTCACCCGATCATTATTGCCGTAATCTTTGATTGTCTTGACTTGGGTATAACCTTGTTCCATCATTTTCGCTTGCAGCGCTTCACGTT
>JASLEF010000098.1 GCA_030151245.1 Ignatzschineria sp.
AAGAGAAGCTTATAAAGACCAATATGTATCACTACAATCTGGAACACTCACCATCCTCTCTCCCACGATGAAAGAGGAGTATAAAGCCGTTTTGAGCTGTAAGGAGTAGACACTAATCTCTTTCAAAGAGCTCCCAATATCCTCATAGTTCTGGCCCAATAGGAAGTAAATACCAAAATAGAGGATCATGAATATTCTCTATATCGAAACTGATCGGGTAAAAGAAAAGTAATAGCACTCATCTTTTACCCGATCAGTTTTCCATTCAAAATTACTATCTCTTCCTCAACACGATTAAAGCGATCTTTCACCAGTTTTGGCAGTTTTATCCCTGTCTCTACCATCTCCGCTTCCATAATATCGCCAAGAAATTTTGAGGCTTCCGGCAATGGTAAAGCTTGTTCTAAACGAATTAATGGTACTGAGTAGATGCTGATTTTTTCATAAGGAATCTCCTTCAGTAATGACACGAGAATATTCTACTAATCATGTGTCTTTTTTATGAGGGTATTACCATATTGGGCTTGATTTTAAAATGAAGCTAGCATTGTTAATTATTTCTTCACTAGATTTATATTTATTAATATCATTTACATTTGTTGTATTAAGAGATTTTAAATACCATGATTGTGCCATAGAACTGTTTTTTTTAAGGCCACCTAAACCATAATTATAAAAATCAGCTAGATTAATTTGAGATTTGGTATTATTTTTTTCAGCCATTAAAGAAAATATTTTAAAAGCCTTTTCTTTATTTTCTTGGACTCCAAGCCCCTTAAAGTAAATTACGCCTAAAGTATTGCAAGATTCCCAATAACCTTTATTGCACGCAGCGGATGTATATAATAGCGCTTTCTCCTCATCAAAAGGTATTTTAGGATATTTTGATAAATAGAATTCGCCAACAATAGATTGAGCCTCCACTACTCCCATATCAGCTAACTTCAAATATAATTGAAATGCCTTTAAGTAATCTTTCTCTAATCCTAGTCCTCTAGCATATATTGTGGCTAAATTAAAAGTTGAGGTTATATGCCCTAAACTAGCTGATTTTTCAGCCCAACTCTTAGCTTTTATGTAATTATCAATATCTTTTGTCTTTAATAGCACTTGGACTAAATTCTCCATAGCTAATTCATACCCTAAAGAAATCGATTTCTCATACCAGTAAATCGCTTTAAATAAATCCTTAGAAACAGCTATTCCTTTTTCATAAAACCCTGCAACTGCATGAGCGGCAATCATTTGTCCCTTTAACGCTGAATTATATGCGTACTGATAACCTTTATGAATATCTTTGGGAACGATAATCCCAATAGTATAAAATACTGATAGCCAGTACTCAGAATCTGGATTTGAGATATTTTCTTTCAAACAATCAAATATATCATCATCTATTTCTTTTTTTAAAGACTCTTTTATAAGTCTAACAGAAGTTGGCTTTGGTAAATTACAAATTGTTTCAGAAAAGCTAATAGAACTAATTACTACTAAAAAAAACATTAGAATTCTCATCACTCATTATCCTTTTTTAAAAACATTGACTTAAATCGATCCCATTGATTAGTAATTGTAGAGGTACAAAGATCTAATCTCGGACATGCAGTGACAGTTCCTCCCAATTTGCATCCACTAAAACTCCTACAGAATAACTTTCAGTTCCCAAATCAATTAAACTCTCCCCATCCATCAACACACCAATGAGATGCCCAGCACCATAGGTTTGATAATGAATTTCCGGCAATCCTTGATATTGACTACTCTCTCTAAATCCTAACCTTGAATATTGATGCGCCACATCGTACTGCTAAAGCCTTGCTTCCCCACACTAAATCAAGACCATTTTACAATCCACTCTTTTACTATCTTACTAAGATATTTATCATCAATAGTTACATCAAAGGATCCCTCACTTTTATTGAATTTCTTTTCAAAATTTATTTTGTTTAAATTAACATCTAATAATATATTATTCTCAACTTCATATAAGATACTGGTTTGATTCTCTACCTTCATATTTGAAAAATAAATCTGATATAGCTTTTTATCAAAAAAAAATAATTTTATCGTTCTAGCCGGTATATTAGGCAATGAAGTCTCTATTGTATGAAAGTAAGTATCGGTTCTATCAACATAAACTTCCTCTACAACATCTAATTCATAGTTATTATTTAATATAAAAAAACTTATATCATCAAAATGATTATGTCCATAAAAACACAATCTTTCATGATCATTCCTATAAAAAAAATACGATAATATTGAAACTAAAACAACTAATGAAATTAATATAATAAAAAATAATCGACTTATTTTAATCATATTTGCCTCTACCTAATTCTGCGCTTTCATTCATCATTGTACACTTCATAGGATTCATTAACTTACCATCTATTCCCATCAACTTACCTTCCTCATAATCTTTAATACAGCTCACCTTACACGAATCTTCAATACTACTAGCGCACTCACCAAAACCAACACAATTATTATATAGATCCATGTCCCTTTTCTTACTTGGTTGTGGAGGATCGGCTTGATCAGCACCTATCGTTCTAGCCGTTGCACACATCCAATAACAATATCTTGAGGCATCAGCAGGTCTATTATGACTACCTCCCATTAGTTTATTCATTTGCCATCCAAAGTTATATGCTTCATTAATAATAGGCTTAGCTTTGAGAGCATCATAAGAACCAACAACCCAAACTATAGCCAACCTTTTGTTTAATCCCAACGGATCTATCATCTGATTAGGATTTAACGGATAAACATAGTTATTAATCCCGCCCTGTAATCCAATCGGGTCTTGGCTGATATATCTGCCTTGTTTGGGATCATAATATCTGTGTCTATTGTAATGTAACCCACTTTCGATATCATAATGTTACTCATCACATCCTGTGATTCGCCCTTCGGGCCGGCAGAGCCGTTCAAATTTCGCTCCTGCGAATTTGTGTCCCTGCATTCTAATGGGTTGATAGAGTTTATTGGGGTTTTCTTCTCGA
>JASLEF010000152.1 GCA_030151245.1 Ignatzschineria sp.
ACAACCGGTGAAATTGCTAACTCCCCCTTCTTCCGCTCCATCGTAATCTTTATCTTTATCTTCTTTGCGGTGCCGGGAATTGTTTATGGGGCAATTGTGAAGAAGTTTAAAAATGATCGTGACATCATTAATGCTATGGCAAGCGCTATGAGCTCAATGGGTCTCTATCTAGTGATTGTCTTCTTCGCAGCACAATTTATCGCCTTCTTCAACTGGACCAATATTGGCCAGATTCTAGTGGTTCATGGCGCGAATTTTATTACCAGTATCGAAATTAATAGCATTGTACTCTTTATCGGGTTTATTATTATCTGTGCTTTTGTCAATATTATGATGAGCTCTGCCTCAGCACAATGGGCAGTCACAGCACCGATCTTTGTCCCTATGTTAATGCTTGCCGGCTATGCGCCAGAAACAATTCAAGCAGCCTACCGGATTGGTGATTCAGTCACCAATATTATTACACCGATGATGAGCTACTTTGCGCTTATCGTTGCAATTGCACTTAAGTATCGCCGTAATGCCGGTATTGGCACCATTCTCTCAATGATGGTCCCCTACTCCGTTGTCTTCTTTATTGTATGGGTTGCGATCTTCTGTATCTGGGTCTTTGTCTTAGGTATTCCTGTCGGCCCTGGATCTGCAATCTATTTCAATCCTTAGAAATCATTCATAAATAATATAAAAAAACACAAAGCTTAAATATTAGAAAAGCCCGATAAAACCGCAAACTTGCGACTCTATCGGGCTTTTAATGTATCTCTATCTATCTGATTTTTATATTAGTATAGCGGCATTCTCTATCTCTATCAGTCATATATATTTAATGCCATATGTATTTGTATCGTTATTTATATCGTATTTAACGATACTCAACATTATAGATCAAGACCGTTGAGAACTCCCCTGTCTTAAGGGGCTTACTGGGGTTTCTTCTCAATTCAGCATTCAGAAACATACCGACTGAACCATCAGCTTCCATCTCACCTAAATCCATAGGCTGATTCAATTTTATCTTTCCATATTTCTTTAGATCTTCTAGAGAGAGAATCGTCCCATTATCAAGGTAGATCTCATTATTTATCACTGTCTCGTTACTTTTAAAAGTAACAATAGGAATAGGAGGAGATTGACAGGTATCCTCTTCATTTCTAATAATTTTAAACATAAACCTCTCTTGAATTGGGTCCTGAAAATCTGCACGATCGATCACACCAAAATCAACAACATCGCGAACAAAAACGGTAGGGGGTTTAACTATACAGGGCTCTTTTTCAGCATCAAAAATAGGTCTAAAACCTACAGGATACGGTGCATATTTCATATCTGCAGCAGATTGAACATGCTCTGATATGGAAAATAAATAGGCGACCACAAGAGGTCCCGGCCTTACTAAAGGATCGGGCATTACTGTTGCGAAAAATCTTTTTGGTAAAACTTCTATTCTTACTGAAAATTCATGCGTTTTCCCTGCCCCCAATGATGGGATATTTAAAGAAGTACCATTGTCGATTCTGCTATGATTGAAAACATCAAGCACACTTCTAAAAACTATACTTGGATTATTGAGATAGGTGACATTTGTCCTCACCTCAAGAAATGCATCAGAGGGATGATAAGCCTCGCGCAATTTTCTAGGAAAACTATATAGTGCGGCAGTCGCCGCTAACATATTAATAGATAACCTTAACTCGCCTTTACAACTTAATCTAAACTCAACTACTTCACCAGGCGTAATCTGATTGAGTCCTAAGTCAGTCTCTATAATTCTTGTACTAGGTACTGCATCCGATGCGATGCAGGCATTTTCCATTTGCCCATAAACACTATTTTGTGTAGTTAATGCCAAAAGTGTACTCAATATAAAAAATAAAAATCTTTTCCTTAAAAAACAAATCACAATAATCTCCCATAGAACTACTATAATATCTTTAAGAAGATTACCAATGAGTAATAAAAATACAATATTCAATACAATTTTTGACAATTAGAATAATCTCGCTTTAAAAAAAAAGCGATATAAAACAATAATTTCAATAAGTTATCGAAACAAAAGAGAGGTATCCTATAAAAAATAATCCAACATTTTCTAAAATTTACAAAATATATCCTATAAGATTAAAACTCTAAAAGCTCTAGTCTTAAAACCTAAAACTTGAATCCCTTCACAACCTTATTAAAATCACGTTGATCGACCCCAAACTCAATCTTAATCGAACCACATTTTGGGCAAAAAGCGGGAGGCGATAGATTATCACTTTTAGGTTTTCCAACCCATTTGCAATCTAAACAGAGAAATCTTAATGGTGTATCTTTATATGGAATTGACATTATTGGACTCGCTTCAAATCATAAAAAATCAAAAGATAGAGCCTTAGGAAAAACAACCTACAAGCTATTTTTTAATTTAAAAGCTTGATAAGACGGCGTCTACGCTTTACACACGATGCTTTTTATAGCTCATTAAATTATCAATATAATAACAATAACAAGAGATATTTCTACCACTTACTAGATAAAGTTAGCCTCTGCCCTCCTATATATTTTGAATTATTCAAACAACGTGTTAGTCAGCAAAGCGATATTATAGAAACTGAAGAGGCGACAAAAACAGCACTTATTATGCCCTTTATTCATCAAGTTCTTGGTTATGATGTCTTTAATCCGGCAGAAGTCATTCCTGAGTTCACAGCTGATGTGGGTGTTAAAAAAGGAGAGAAGATCGATTATGCCATTGTCGATAATGGTGAAATAGCAATTCTGATCGAAGCAAAAAAGATTGGCGAAGAACTTAATGAACAGCATGCCTCTCAACTATTTCGCTACTTTGACGTCTTGCTAGATGATAACAACCGAAAACCGATCTGCCGGCTACACTTCAATCGTACACAAAAATATATTGGGATATTTAATGAAGAAAAGATCGAAGAGAGACACCCTATCGACAACTTAGATGATATTTTCAATTTTGAAGAAGCTCTAGTAAAAACAGCGCTCTCTTACGATAATTAAAAGTGGATTAGTTAATTTTATAAACAAAAAACAGGCTAAAAATTATAAAGGTTAGCCTGTTTTTTACAGCTACTTACTGTTTGAAAACTCCTTCTAAACGACATTAAACTGATTTTAAAGTAACTGTAGATCTATCTAAAAACTATTTAAAATCTATCTAAAATCTATTTTAAAAGCTCACATTTTTGGCTCATATAAGGCAATGCGCGGATTGAAGAATCTCTAAAGACCATCCAATCATGATCACCATCGATCACGCGGTACTCAACATCTTCAGGCTGATAGCCATGCAGAGCCCAGAAGAGTTTTGCTGCGGCAAGGACAATGCCGAGAG
>JASLEF010000195.1 GCA_030151245.1 Ignatzschineria sp.
GCCAATACGCTCAAAATCGTACTCTTCAAAGAGCGAGAGCGTCAAAAGAATTTTCAATTTATCTTAGATAATGCCAACTTTGCCAATACTCTCGGTTTAAAATGTTATCTCTACAATGCGCAATATCAACAATCTATTCTCAATCTTGCAGAATTTCAAAAATCTTGGGAAAGCAACTTACAACTTCCCGCGGGATGTAACACTGTTGAAGAGTTTTGGTTAAGAAACAATCAAGATCCGGCAGTGATTATTAAAAAAGTCGATGAGCTGATTCAGGCAGGAAGAACCGCTAAAGCCAAGCAATTACTTGAGGGATTGCCAGAAGATAAACAAGCCTATTATCGCTATTTTATTAATCTTCTCGATAATCCAAGTCAGTTAGTAGAGGTGACAACATTCTATCCTGAAGGAAAAGCGTTATACGCCAAAGTATTGCAAAAATGGTCCAGTCAGAACTCTCTAAAAGCAGGAAAAGGCTTACAATTTGCAAAGAAAAACAATCTATTAACAGATAAAGACTACATCTCCTTACGCAATCGTATAGCTGTTTTCCAAGCGGGACGCAATGATGTGGTCGCGCCTCTTGAAAAGATCCTCGCGATTCCTGCAGATGAACGAGATGATCAAGTCATTCAATGGGGCTTTAGATTAGCGGCAAAGCGTGGAGATTACCCGGTGGCTTTAGCACTACTGACCAATTTATCCGAAGAAGCTCAAAAGGAGGACGTATGGCGCTACTGGTTAGGTCGTACCTATGCCGAAGTGGGAGATCATGAGCAAGCCAAGCATTTCTACGAACTCATTCAAAATGAGCCGACATTCTATGGCTTCTTAGCCGCCGATGCATTGCAACATAATTATGATGCAATCACCAATATCGCCAATGAACCTCGCCCTATTTTGTCGAATGGTCTCAACGCGAGATTCTCTATGGGATTACTGCTTGCAAAGGTTAATGAGGAGTATTTTAGCCGCGTGAAGTGGCGAGAAGCGCTCAATAACAGCAGTAAAGAAGATCAAGAAGCTGGTAGTATTGTCGCTTTCGATGAAGGATTCTACAACTTAAGTTTACAAGCAGCAGCTAGAGCTCGCACGGCAGGTGGGTTGCCCTATCGCTACCCGAGTGCTTATCTGCCTATTATTGAAAAATATAGCGATAACTTTATTACAGAACCGATCGTTCTTGGATTAATTCGTCAAGAGAGCCTTTTCCACGAAAAAGCAAAATCCGCTGCAAATGCCCACGGCTTAATGCAGCTGCTGATTCCTACAGCGGAAACCATGTCTTCAACATTAGAAGAGAGTGAGCGCGAATCCCTCTATAATCCTGACGCCAATATTCGTTACGGGGTGACTTATCTGCACTATCTACAAAAGAATGTCGGGAGCTGTATCCCCTATATTCTCGCCAGCTATAATGCCGGTCCTCATAATGTGAAGAAATGGCTTCCTAGCGAAGCAGACAGTGATATTGACCTTGCGCTTTGGATTGAAACAATTCCTTTCTATGAAACGCGAGGATATGTGAAGAATGTTCTCAGTAATGCGGTGATCTATCACATCCTCAATAAAGATCCCAAACGTCTCTCTGAATATCTGAATTGTCATATTCCTGAAGAAGAGATCGTTCAACCGTAACCCTTCTCATCACCGTCTTAAAACTGTCATCGTATTAATGATACAATACGATGACTTTTTTATTTCACATCTCCCATTCCTCATCTTTGTTAACGAAGAATCAAATTCTAATATGCTCTATAAATTACTCTTTATCGTTCTTCTATTTTTGGGCTTCTTTCTCTTCCTTCGCTGGAAGTTTATGCCGAAAAAACCTATCAATGATGATAAGCCGACTCCCGCATCTTGGTATCAGGCGGTTCCAGGTCTCTTTACGCCAGCAGAACAGCTCTTCCTATCGAACCTAGAGATGGCAATTGAGGGACTTCCTGTCAAGCTCTTTGGAAAAGTCCGAATTGCGGATATTATCAAAGTAAGACCAGGACTTGAGCGTGCAGATTATTCTGGCGCATTTAGTAAAATTCGCTCAAAACATGTGGATTTTGTGCTCACCCACCCTTTAACAACGGCCCCTTTATTAGTCATTGAGCTTGATGATAGTTCACATGATCAATATGAACGAAAAGTACGTGATGCCTTTGTCGATGAAGCGATGTATCAAGCGCAGATTCCGATTATGCATGTTCCTCTTCGTAAGCGTTATAACGAGCAGAATCTTCGTGCTCAAATTGTCGAAATCTTACGTCAAAATCATGACTACCGTTTTCAAGATATGTAATCCCTAACTTATCACGATGAATGATTCTACAAAGCAGCACTTCTTCTACGTTTTAAAATGTCAGGATAATACCTTTTATGCCGGCTATACCATCGATCTTGATCGCCGATTACAAGAACATAACGATGGGATAGGCGCTAAATATACTAAGCCGCAAAAACGCAGGCCTGTAGCGATGATCCATCATGAAGCATTTACCACTCGAAGCGATGCTATGAAGCAAGAATATGCGTTTAAGCAGCTAACACGCAGACAGAAAGAAAGCTATCTAACAGAGAATCACTCATAATTTCCCTTAGTTTGAGCACCTCTATGAGGCATCAGCAGATCGCTTTAAGGGCTGTCGAAATCCCTCCCAATCACAACCTATTATCCATAGCTTTATTCTACTTTTAACGGTTTATTATAGTTGGGAGTTAAGGGTTCATGATTAAATGTTGAATCGGCAACAAACTCTAAGAATCACGATGATATCGGCTTACACACAAATAATAAAACTGGAAAACCCCTTCCTAAGCCGTATCAGCTTTTAAAGAACTTTTAATAAGAGTTAGAATCCAGAATTAGAATCTAAAAAAATGATTTTAAGCCAATATCATGACCAATACTTCTTAAGTGATGCCCGATATTAGAGCACTATGCTATCCATAGACGATCCATACTAAGTTCATCTACTCTTTAATCTCTGATTATTCAAGGCCGGTTCATAATCTTCCAAGAGGTAGTAATTCGAACCAGCCATGATACGTCTCATTATCAGCTGAATAAAGCCTTATCATCACGATGAAAATTAACGGTTAAAACGAATAGATGCAATGCTTTCTCGAAGTGCTGATTCATACTTTTTAAAATCTTCTTCTACAGAATTAAAATTAAAAATCAATAATTTATTATCTAAAATTGTCGCCAAAAGAATATTATGAATATCCGTATCGATCGCATTTGAGGCCATTTCAAACATGAGCCATTCTTGCCCATCTAGCGTGATAATTTCATTCTCAATCCACTCAATTCCTGGGTTAGCACTGTTAAAAGAGTAAGTAAAATGTTCTTTTAAATCAGATAACCCCGCCCCTGCAACATCTGTTTTGTAATCATAAGCAATGGTTGTCGAGGCCGTTTCGTTACCAATGGCATAATGGGGTGCATGACTACTAGGCCATTTATAAGCAATGATCTCTTCTGATAACGGTACAAACTCGGCGGGGCTTTCAAACGTCACCGTCGTTCCTTCTACCGTTACTGTCTTCGCGAACAAAATCGATAGTGACAAGACAAAACCAATAACTACTTTTTGAATAAGATGCTTCATAAATCCTCATAAACAATAATGTTTGTCGAACATTCAAAAATGGATCTCTATAAACCACTGAGACTATTATTGATTTTGATAATTCTTAAAAATCAATGACCTTTTAAAAACAGTGGGTAATCTCCCAATATTCAACAAAACCTAGTGATAACAATAATTTGATTAAATATTAATAAAAAATTAACAACAAAACCATAGAAAAACAACAACAAGTTAACACAAAAATCAATATAAAAGAGATAATATGAACCCATTAAAGAAAAGTATAAATCCTTAAAATCATTCCTCACTTCCCTAATCACCTGTATTCGAGAATTACAGATATTCATGAACGCTTGTTGTAGAATAAATAAAGCCTCAATAAAACTATCTATTCAATCTTCATATCAGCGAGAGGATATCCTATGAAAGCAGAGATTATTGTCAGTGGTTCAGAACTACTTTTAGGTCAATCAATTGATACCAATGGTCCTTGGATTGCTCGAAAGCTTAGCGAAATAGGTATCGATTGCCACTTTAAATCTACTGTCGGCGATAATCTTTATAATATGGCGGAGACTTTCTCCAAAGCGATGACTCGAGCAGATGTGATTCTCTGTACCGGCGGACTGGGCCCGACACAAGATGATATTACGCGTGATGCGTTGGCTAAAGCGCTTCAGATCCCTCTCCTTTATGATGAAACATTAGCAGAGAGTATTCGTGAAAAGTTTAAAGCTCGTAATCGGGTCATGTCTGATAATAATCTCCGTCAAGCCTATTACCCGAAAGGTGCAGTAATCCTTGATGCTTTCCCGGGAACCGCCCCCGGAATCTATCTTCAATATCAAGGGAAACATATTTTTCTCATGCCAGGTGTTCCCTCAGAAATGAAGGTCATGATGAAAGATGACATCTTGCCTAAACTGGCAAAGCTCCTCCCCAAAATTGAGCAGATCTACACAAAAACGCTACGTTGCTGGGGTAAAGGCGAATCGGATATCTCAGCCTTACTGTCCGAAATCAATGATGAGCTTGATCATCTTCCTAATCCCAAGCTCTCCTTTTTAGCCTCCGGCATTGAAGGGATTCAAGTGCGCTTCTCGGCAAAAACCGATTCAGAAAATACCGCAATGGCACTTATTGACCCCTTCCTCAAACGCGCCAAAACACTCCTTGGCAACCTCTGCTTTGGAGAAGATCAAGCAAGTATGGAAGCAACCGTCGCCAAAATGCTCGATCAAAAAACGTTAACACTAGGCCTTTACGAATCTTTTAGTGAAGGGATGATTGCAACCCGCCTGAATGAAAAAAGTAATACTCAATATTACTTTAAAGGGGCTTGGATTGAGAGTCGAGAACGTGATCTATCTGTGGAGGCTTATAAAACAAAGCTCTACTACATCCAATCTTTAAGTCATGCCGATATCGTCATCACGGTTCATGGCGAAGAGATCTCAAAGAATAACCTACAGCTCACTTTACTACTCCAACACCATGACCAACTTCATGAAAAAACAATGATTATTCCCTACTTTAATCACCAAGCAGCCGTGAGCTTCTCGGTGATTAATCTCCTAAATATGGTACGCCTCTATCTATTAGGTGCATTAAATGCCGAAGATACAGCAATTTCACCATAAACATAAACCACTAAAAGTGAATACTTTACGATAAAACATACTCCCATGAGGACTCATCCCGCTAGCACGAGATTGTAAGAAGCATGCAAGCATTCAACCTCAGTACAAATCAGATTTTAGACACCTCAAAAAAAGACATCAGCGCAGCCATCCCGCTGGCACGAGATTGTGATAAGCTTGCAAGCATTCGCCCCAGCCTTGAATCAGCTTGAATGATGGCGTTCTTATTTCCCTTACAAGTATTCGATTTAGATTGAATGGTTGCATTCTTATCTCCCTTGCAAGCTGCCGGATAGCACGATTGTGGCACTACCCAAAGCCGATGCGCCGGCATAAGGCGCTCTTTTTTGAAAGGAATATGCCGGCATTGAGATGCTCTTTTTGAAAGGAATATACCGGCATGAGGCGCTCATTCTGCTGGCGAAAGATCATAAAAAGCATACGAATATTCGACCTCAGCGCCAATCAGCTTTAAGATAGACTCCCTATTATTTAATATTTCCCCATCCCTAACATAAAATAGCTAG
>JASLEF010000222.1 GCA_030151245.1 Ignatzschineria sp.
CCGCCGGCAAATTGATGATCAAAACTATCCTGTCCGACACGATTTACAAATGCTGCATAAAACTGATTCTCTTGCGCCCGCGCTTTAATTGCCGTTTTATGAGTGTCACCATAAGGATCCATATTACCATTCACCACTAATAATAGGTCTGTATCTAATAGTGCGTTTGCCCTTCCTGACTCCGGAAATTCAATATCAAAACAGATCAACAACCCAATCCGAATGCCGTGCCATTCAAAACTTACAAAACGATCTCCCGGCGTAAATAACCCCTGATCCGTGAGCCACATATGGGTTTTACGATAGGTGGCAAGATGACCTTTTTCAGGATCAATAAATAGCGCACTATTATAATAAACGCCCTCTGCTTGATCGACCTCGCAAAACCCTGCAAGTACAGCAATGCCCTTCGCTTTAGCTTCAGACTCTAGCGTTTTAACAATATCTCCTTCCTGCGTTTGTGAAAAATCCGCAATATTCTCCGGCGTTGGAAAGCCACTAAAGCATGTTTCCGGGAAAACAATCAGATCGCTCGTCTGCTTTGCGTTCCGAATCTTTTCCACCACTTTCTGAAGATTGCCGGCGATATCCCCATCGACCAATGATATTTGCGCAAGTTCCAACGTTAACATTCTCTTTTATCCTCTTATACAATAATGACTTATCGGCAGCTCATCTTATCTCTCATGATGCTTATGAAATCGATAGTAACATGCTTTTAATAGAAAGAATCCCCTCTATCTAGCCGATTCCGCCACTGTTAGTTTAATAATATCTTTCAAAAGAGTTTCTCATTACCAGAATACTTTTAAAAGCAGACAAAATTTCAATTGAGCCAAAAGCTAATCTCAAAATCACCTTAGTCAGCTACCACTTCAACGAGAACCCCAATCTCCCCTAATCTCAAAGGGTGCTTTTCTGGCAAAAAATAGCGTCTTTATTCTCGAGCTTCATCAGCGAAAATCGCCTAAATCCCGTATAATACTTATTTTACATGCTTCAAAAGGAATCATATGCGCACTAATGAGAAGGTTACAGAGAAAATATGGGATATTCTTAAAGAAGCTATTTCTGTTAATAACCGAGCATTTCCTTGGGAACGTGCAATCGGTGCCGGAATCTCTATGGCGCTACCGATCTTTATCGGCATTTGGCTCGACCAATTACAATATGGGCTTATTGCCGGTCTTGGTGGATTCACCTACCTTTACGCCTTTAAACTCCCCTACGCGCACCTCTCAAAACGACTCTTTTTTGTAGCGATTTCAATTATTATCGCCTCCTTATTAGGATCGCTTCTAGCCCCTTATCCATTAGCAGTCGTCATCGTCATGGGGCTAATTTCTGCAGTGACGCTCTTTATCTTCAATGCGCTAAAATTTATGGGGCCTTCCGCGATCTTCTTTGTGCTCATCTTTGCCATTACCGCAGATATGCCGGTAACGGATATTTCCGGCAGCTTGATGCGCTCAGGTCTTGTAGCCTTAGGGGCAATTTTCTCTTGGATAGTGGCAATGAGCGGCTTTCTTATTAATCCCCATCGCCCAGAAATTCAAGTAGTAAAACGGGCTTACCAGCAACTGATCAAACTCACACAAAGTATCGGCACCGCAAATTTTGCCGAGGAAAAATATCGTACGATGGGTGCTTTTAAAGAAGCCGTTGAAACCTTAATCGCCGGTGAACTACCTTGGAAACCCTCTGAAACCTATACTCGCTTATTACATCTTGCCATTGAAGGTAACGAATACTTTCTGACCCTCATGAACCAATACGCCGATAAAGCTAATCCAGAAACCCCACCAATATTACCCGAAGAATGCGTGCGCTTCTTACAACAGATTGAAAAGTCCTTATCCAAGAATTTAAAACATCTCCCAACCATGGAAAAAGACCTTCAAGTCCCAGCATTAACAGACCCTAAACTCATCAAACATTTCTCAAAGATGCAAGCAGCACTCTTATCACCAGTAGAATCTTTAAAGCCCATTACTCTAGAACATCAAAATAGTATTAAAGAGATCTTAAGTCATGCATTAGACCGAAACTCTTTAGTCTTTTTAACGGCGCTTCGCTTCGGTGTCATTACAGCCTTAGCTGCATTTGTCGCTTATGGATTTGATTTCACTCGCTCTTATTGGATTCCACTCTCTTGCGTTGCTGTCATGGCAGGTTCTTCAATGGTTGCCACATTCCATCGAGCATTACAGCGCTCAATCGGTACTTTTATTGGGATCTTAATCGCCAGTTGTATTCTCTATTTTAAGCCTTCTGGCTATCCTATCGCTCTCTTCATTCTCTGCTTTACTGCCACGATTGAACTCTTTATTGTCAAAAATTATGGTCTTGCAGTAATCTTTATCACTCCTAACGCTCTCCTTTTAGCTGAAACAATTACTGGAGGAGAATTCTCTTTCTTTCACTTCTCAACAGCACGAATGATCGATGTTGTCATCGGTAGCGCCATAGGCTTATTGGGCGTAATCCTCATGGGAAAACGCTCAGCATCAGTACGCATCCCAAGAATCCTGATGCGAACTTTGCGGAATCAATCACAAATGATTCTACTACTTTTCTCAAAAGAGCGCCCTAGTACCCAGCAACAAATCGAAGCACGCCTAATTAAAATGCGCACCAACCTCTCCAATCTGACCGCCCTTTATGAAGCGGCTATTGGCGAGATTCCTAAAAAACGAGAATTAATCGAGTATTATTGGCCCATCATCTACTCTCTAGAAAAACTCGCATTCCTTCTCGAACGCGCCATCGAAACGCCACATCGTCCCGTACTCCCAGAACCAGAGCTTGCCTCCCTCCTTTACCTCTTTGAAACCTTAGCTAATTCCGCAAAATTCTCAGAGATTGAAGAGATTAAAAAAATCCCAGAAATCCCGGGATTCCATAGTATTGAGCGAGAAATTGATACACTGCAAAGAGCTTTTTTAGCCGAAGAAAAAACAAACTAATCGCGCCATCTTCTCAATCAATGACTCACTTGAATAATAAACCACTGATCTGCTCTATATTTATATGACAACTTCT
>JASLEF010000067.1 GCA_030151245.1 Ignatzschineria sp.
GAAGAAGGGATGAGTTACTATTATGAACATCAAGAAGATCAACATATTATTCATATTTATGATCGTCATACTGGCACAGGATCTTTAGAGAGAAGAGTCCCTTACCATCTCTCTCAAGGAGGAGTGCAAACAGAAAAAGGACGGGGATTTATTTATAAAGAGTTAGAGAGCATTTCAGAGTGGGCAAATGATATTGCTGAGTCTGCGGTTGATCCCTCAAGTAATGAAGGTAAAAAATAATATAAAGGGCTATTTGTGAATTTTAAAAGAATCGTGATTATTGTTGTTATTACTTGTATCAGTTGGTTGATATATCAAGGTTTTTTAATTCAACAAAGGAGAAGTAAATTGAATACAGAAGCTTTAGTTTTACATTTAAATCATCAAGGATTAGAGGATTTCCATAAGTATGCCTATGGAAAAGCAACCAGCCATCCTACCGGTATGTCTTTTCATGAGATTGATTGGAGACCACCACAATTGGGTCGCGTCAAAATAAAGACTAAAAGAAGTAATTTAGAAATCCCTAATGTTTTTAGGGTGATGGGATCGACAGGTGGGGACATGATGGAGGGTATTCAATCTATTGCGGTTCATAGTAGCTTGCATCATGAAGAGTATGTTTCTCATGAAAAGGCTTATGAGGGCTATATCAGATTTATGCAAGAATTAAACCGTAAAGGCTGGGAGCAGTATTTTTCTGAAACTGCAGCCAGAATTGCAAAAGAGAGTAACTGGAAGCATATACGGGAGTATTCCGGCGATGTAATAGATCCCACATATATTTTAAGTTATGACGAGTGGTCACAAATTAAACTTTTATTTTTTAATTTACATTTAGGGGAAATTAAATTAGGGATTTCATTAAAACGGACTTTTGGTGATGAGAATAAAGTGCAATATATGGTTAGATATACCTTTAGGAGGCTAGAATTTGACGCTTTTAATGATGGTTATAGTGATGGTTTATCCCTTGATCAGATTAAGCAAGCTTACCGAAATAAACTATCTCGTTATAGTGAAATAAGAAAGAAATCTGAAGAGAAAGCTATTGAAAATGGTTATACAATCGATTATGACTATAAAGATTATATGATTTTTCAGGATAGTAATGAGGAATTGTAATCAACCTTAGTGATAAGCAAAATGTTCTTATGAATGGAGACCGAGTTTTTGAATTTTGCAAATATGATCGATCTATCTACTTTGGAAAATGAATTATTAGAACGCTGGAGATGCTTTATTAGAGTATTTAGTTATTGAAAACTCGAATTATAAATGCCTAGCGTGGATTAAAAGAGTTTAGAATGCTAGCCCCTCCATCAAAGTATTATTTTCATTTTTCAATACTAATTACAGCCTTATCAAACAGGATTAAGAGTAATCATATTTTATGAAGAGTAGCTTAAAGTATTTATTAATCGGATTAGCTGCGGTAATTATTATAATAATTATTCGGTTTTCTTCAGAGCCTGATAAAGAAGAGAAAGAGGTAGAGCGCTTTGGATATACAGTCGAGCTAGGCGCCCCTAGAGAATATAATCTCCTCTTTGGCGGGCATAATAGCTATCTTTATATTACAGAGAAAAATGAAGAAGGTATCCTTATGGATAGAAGAGTCACCTCTTTTCCAACATTAGGGGATTTTCAAGGAGGGTTTTGGAGGATTGGTGGTACTGTAACGGCTAATAGCAATAGAGCTGAATTTCCAACAGGAATTTATCTACAATGGTATTCCCTTTTTGAAAAGAAAGGCTGGAAAAAGCGCTTCGACTTTGACCCCATCTTTATGAAAAAAATCAAGTATCATTGTTTCAGAAATGTAAATAGAGGATCTGAATCCTGCACGATTAACCGACTTACTTGGGGAGGGGATTTTATGCGTGGAAATTTCTCATTTGATATTTACGCAATGCCTAGTGGTTTAGCTTATGTCTATATCAGAGGGGGAGGAGAAACCTATTTACTCGGGGAGCTTCAAGCAGAGCCTACGGATATTAACTTCGAGAGTTATAAAAAAACTTTAGGCTCACGTCTTAATGAAACGGGGGATGAGGTTTTCAACCGCCGGCTCTCTTATCAAACAGAGGAATTTCAAAAAGCGTATCACGACGGAACGCTTTCATTTAGTACCGAAAAATGGGAACGCCGAATGAAGCGTTATAACTGGGAAGTTGTCGGTAATAATTTATATAAAGTTAAAGGACCTTATAACGGTGTTTACACCAATGCTGAAATGTATAACATCTATCAAGATGGGAAAAACACCTTCCGAGACTGGCATGCACCACCTAATCACATGACGGTTTATCTTGAAGGCACAGAATTATCGCCCAATCCCGGAGTTGTAGAACGTGTGCGGTTTAAGTTTGATGATGATGAGATTATGGAAGCTTTTGAAAAAGTAGAAGCATTAGATCCTGAAGGTAAAATAAAACTTCAAGTAGTAATGTCTTTAGATTTTAAAACATATCGAGTTCTATTAACTAACGGCACTCGTGGTGTTCGACTAAATCCGACAATGTTCTTTATTGAAGATATTCCAGAACGATATAAACCAGTCATTGAAGATCCTAACTACAAGATGCCTCTCGTGGATTAAGCCTTGTGAATAAAGATAAGATGAATAATCAGAAAACTAAAAATGGGTGGTATTAAATATTATGAGACTTATCGTATCTGGTGGATGATAAATTAAATATTTATCAAAAAAAATCAGCTAATTGAAAATTATATATTTAACAGAACTTAGGAAGTGACGGATGAGAAATTTTTTGTGGGGTAAGTAACTACAAGGGGGAGACCATTAAAATAGATAGGGGTGAATAAAATTTAACACTAAAATTATTTCTTGATAGGGAAAGGACATGTGTTCCCACATCAAAATAAAGATGCTGAAGCGGATCTGATCCGTCAAAACCGGTCCTATTTTTATTACGATTATCCCGGGCTTTATAAAGAGGGTGAAAATGGTGAACGTTATGCACAAAAAAGATTGGCGGGATTAAGAAAAACCCTACATACCGCTACTATTGAGAGTGATATTTTACAATTAGCCACAGGATACCATTTTACACTCTTATCCCATATCGATGATTCCTTAAACCGAGAGTGGCTCATCGCTAAAATCACGCATCATGGTACGCAGTATCAAGTATTGGAAGAAGAGGGAATCGAGGGTGAAACGCTCTATCACAATCAAGCCACCTTAATTGATGCGAAAAAAGAGTGGATTTCAGAGGGGAATCCGAAGCCACAGATTGATGGCTCGCAAGTAGCGGTCGTTGTCGGTCCACAAAATGAAGAGATCTTTTGTGATGAATATGGGCGAGTTCGGGTGAAATTCCCATGGGATATCTACCGAACGCCGGAGCCGATGGATGATTCGGGCTTAAGTTGCTGGATCCGATCAGCCGATTATTACCTCATTCGACACATGCAGCATCTCAGTTATCGTTAGGATATTTAAAGTCTGAGCATAAACCCGATAAACACGGATCGTACAGTTAGAGCAAGCCCTGATTATCAT
>JASLEF010000077.1 GCA_030151245.1 Ignatzschineria sp.
TCTTGAGGTTCTCATGCGCCAAAATCTTCTATTGGGCATCATGTTCGTTGTGCTATCACAAATCGCTTTTGCGCTAATGGATAGCTCTATAAAATGGCTCAGCGAAGATCTCCCCATGGCAACCATTATTTTCTTTCGCAACGTCATTATGATGATCTGGGTTTTTCCGGCATTTTATCTCTCAGGGCAGATTAAAAACTCAGTTCAGCGCTTACCTCTTCATGCGATTCGATCCCTTTCTGGACAGATTGGCATGGTGCTGATCTTCGTCTCATTAAAGATTCTTCCCCTATCTGATGCCACCATTTTACGCTCATTAACCCCCTTATTTGTCCCTATATTAGCGGCAGTATGGTTAAAAGAACGTTTATCTTGGGCACTCTTACCCAGCTTTATCCTTGCCTTTATCGGCGTTTGGATGCTCTCAGGTATGGATAAACCTCATTTTTCCTCACTCTCATTTCTGCCCATTATTGCCGGCATTTTTGTCGCCATGGCGATGGTCGCTATTAAGCGAGTCAGTAGAGTGGCAGGCGGTGCTGAAATTGTTTTTTACTTCTCTCTCACAGGATTATTCTTCTCTTTTGGCATGGCGCCTTTTACCGGATTTTCATTACCCACAAGCCCCGCTATTTGGGGAGTTGTCTTCTTAATGGGACTCTTTGGCTCGATAGGTCAGGTCTGGATTACAAAAGCTAACCAGCTCACAGAAGCCTCTGTATTGGCGCCATTTTACTACCTTAATGCGGTTTTTGGTGCGATTCTCTCCCATTACTTTTGGAATGAAACCTTAGGTATTTGGGGATGGTTTGGGGCGGTATTAGTCATTAGTGCAGGACTTTTTTTAATCGTAAAAAAATAGCCTGTGATTGTATAATCACAGGCTTTTCATAACTTCTCGTGATGTTTCACGAGAGCTTTTTCTAAGTTATATATATATAATAAACCGAAGAATTAATCTCGATTTTTAGATGAGTTATCTCTATAACGTCGACGCTTTGGTCTTTCTGAACTACCTCTATTATCTTGATTTCTAGATGTACTCTTACTATTCGTTACAGAACCATCCCTATTATCAGCCTTACTTTTTGATTTTGATGCTTTTGTTTGACCATTTTTCGTAATAGGACCGCTTTTAACGGTCTCTTTTGCAGGAATATTATGAGTATTGCGACTGTTAGATTTCTTTGCACTCTCCTGATTCCCTCGAGATGATTGCGCGCGCCCCACCCCTCGTGAATTCCCTCTTCCTCGACTACGACTATTTCGACCATTTTCAATAGGCTCTGCTTTAATCGAAGGATCCGGCTCAAAGCCCGCAATTTCAACTCTCGGCACTTCTGTCTTTAACAGTTTTTCAATATCTTTGAGTAACTTGTGTTCATCAATACAAACAAGGGAAACGGCTTTACCGGTAGAATCAGCACGCCCAGTCCTCCCAATTCGATGAACATAATCTGCAGGAACACTTGGTAGGTCAAAGTTTACCACAAAAGGTAACTCCGCAATATCAATGCCTCTCGCTGCGATATCTGTGGCAACTAACACCCGAACATCTCCCGTTTTAAAATCAGCTAAAGCCCGTGTTCTTGCTCCTTGGCTCTTGTTCCCATGGATTGCTGAAGCAATAATCCCTTTCTCATTCAAATATTCTGTTAAACGGTTTGCCCCATGTTTTGTACGGCAAAAAACCAATACCTGCTGCCAACTCTCTTGCTCAATTAAGTGAGACAACAATTCACGTTTCCGATTTTTATCGACAAAATAGAGTGCTTGAGTCACCTGCTCTGAAGAGGTTTTATGTCGCTCAATTTCAACACTGGCGGGATGATGCAATAATTTTGTTGCTAGCGCGGTAATCTCTTTAGAGAAAGTTGCTGAGAAGAGCAAGTTTTGACGCTTCGCCGGAATCTTCGCTAAAACTTTCCGAATATCATGAATAAAGCCCATATCTAACATTCGATCAGCTTCATCTAAAACGAGATATTCCACTTGAGAAAGATCAACAGCATTTTGCTGCTCTAAATCGAGTAGTCGCCCCGGTGTTGCTACTAAAATATCAACACCACCTCGTAGCTTCATCATTTGTGGATTAATACTCACACCCCCAAATACTACTAAAGAGCGTAGCTTTAAATATTTGCTATAAGCTCGTAAATTATCATGAATCTGCGCTGCTAGTTCTCTTGTTGGTGAGAGAATTAATGCCCGAACAGGTCTTCGATTTGAACGTTTATCAGGATCTTTCCCCCTATTTTTTGAGCTACTTTGCTGGCTTAAAAGCTGTAACAATGGCAAGGTAAAGCCCGCTGTTTTTCCTGTCCCTGTTTGCGCGCAAGCCATTAAATCTCGGCCCTCCAGTACAATCGGGATCGCTTGTTGTTGAATCGGTGTTGGCGCTGTATACCCAGCTTCACTAATCGCTGTTAATATTTCATCACATAAACCAAGAGTATTAAAAGACATCACGCAATCACACCTATTCAAAAGAAAGAAGCACTATACACGAATTTATGGCAACTTATAATAATCTATATAATCTAACCGCTTCTTATCCCTCATTAAATACCTAGAATCCGTCACTAAATAATGATGATCCTCAAAATAGAACGCCATAAATACTCAGATGAGACCAACAACAGAGATAGATTGCAAAAAACTCACGAGAAATCTAGTTTCGATTCATTTGGGTTCCTCATGATTTATGAAGAGCGGATGAGAAGGATGAGATTGTCCATTAAGATCGCGCTTATACCAGACGATATCTCGGCAATAACGCTTTTTAAAGCCATTGAACACAGACCTTAGATGCGAGAATTTATCGCTGCTTTAGAAGCCCACATCGAAATACTCTTTGATCGATAATTTATTGATGCTAAAACATCAAATAAAATATTAATAAATATCCTATCAGGTTTTCATGAGTTCGAACATCTCTTTCTCTTCAGATCAGGCTAAATAGCATTAAACCGTAGAATGTCTACCTTCATTGTAGGATGATACAGCCCTCCCTCGTAAAATTAATAGCACTCGCCCTCCTACTTCAACGGTTAACTCTCAGAAAGCAGTGCTTAATAGATCATAACCAATCATCATATTAATCCCAAAATCCACGCTTACGAATATAGAGCAGTGATCCGGTTAAAATCGTCACAGATAGACCAATAACATAGAGATAACCATATTTAAGCGTCAGCTCCGGCATTCCTTCAAAGTTCATTCCATACCAACCTACAATCAAGGTCAATGGTAAGAATATTGCCGAGAGAATGGTGAAAGTCTTCATCGTTTTATTCAGATTTAAATCGATCTGTGCCCGATAGCGATCGTTCACTTGAGAGACATATTCACTCAGCATCGCGCTATATTTATAAAGACGATTAAGCTTATTCGTGAGTCGCTGGTAATTGAGATCTGCGTCATTCGGTAAGAACTCTTCATAATCCTCTGTCATATCTTCAAAAAGATCGATCAACGATAAATAGTAATGCTTATAGTTAGAGAGCGTTTTTCGTAAATTTAAAATCGTATTTTGAGGATTCTTTAATTCGGTGGCAAATGAGAGCTCAAGCGCTAAAGTAGTATTTTCAATCTCTCTAAGAAATGATCGATCCGTTAATAAATCGTGTCGTATCAAAGCATAAGGGATGAGGAAGTTAGGAATCGACACCTCCGCTAATTGTCCAAAGACTCTATTAATATGCCCGATATGTTTTTCTATTGTCGAGATCGAATCATCATAAAACAGTAAAGCGTAATCAGGATAGAGAATCATAATAATCGCTTCATTCATCTCCGGATCTTCATGATTTTTAAGGGTCAAACTCAACAACGTATAATCAGAATAATGACTGATATAAGCATCGTTCTTAGCACTTAAGATCTTATCTGCTAATTTAGAGAGATCAATCTGCCCCTTAAAATGCTGAGCAAGATTTTGTGGAGGGACTATCAACGCCAAGTCACTTTGCTCCTGAGATGCTTTCACTTCAGCAAATGAGAAACAATGTAGCGTGGCATGATCTACTTCTGAAGCGATAAACTTTTTATTTTTAAAACGATAACTTACCATCCCTTTTCCTTTTTAACCGATTATTGCTTCCTCAACGGACTCATAATGCCATATTTTTCATAAAAAATAAGGGGCGAAATAGAACTATTAACCCCCTAAAGATCATTATCATTCAATAGATATCTAGTACTTTACAAAAATCTCAGCAGACTCTATCAATTTCTAGTAAAGTCAGAAACGCTTAAGAAAAACCTACAGGTTTATTTTTGTCCCCAAAAGGGACTGACTGACATTTACGAGATATCTATGAACAACAAATTATCTTTGTCCGCCTACATCACTATCGGCTCGATGTTATTTGGCTTATTCTTTGGTGCCGGAAACCTTATTTTCCCCGTACATATGGGACAAGAAGCCGGCGCAACGACTGCTTTAGCAACTTTAGGATTTATTATTACCGGCGTAGGTTTACCTTTCCTAGGTATTGTCGCAATTGGGTTCTCTAAGAGTAATGGCTTATATGATTTAGCAAGTCGAATTTCCCCGAAATATGGGATGTTCTTTACGATGATGCTCTATTTAACGATTGGACCATTTTTCGCTCTCCCTAGAACCGCAACCGTCTCTTTTGAGATTGGCTTAACCCCGTTTATTAGCCCAGAAAATATGACAATCAGCCTGCTACTTTTTAGCCTGACTTTCTTCTTTCTAGCCTGGCTGTTATCCCTTAACCCTTCCAAAATCATGGTCTGGATTGGTAAAGTCTTAAATCCTCTATTCCTAATATTCTTAGCATTCTTAATCATCAGTGCCTTCATCAAACCTATGGGAGAGATTAGTGCGCTTCCCATCCAGGAGAGTTATCAAACGAGCCCCATTTTCAAAGGCTTCACGGAAGGTTATAACACGATGGATGTCTTAGCATCCCTCGCTTTTGGCATTATTGTCGTTAACACTATTAAAGGTTTAGGTGTCACAAATACCACTGATATCGCTAAAGATACCTTTAAAGCAGGCTTTATTAGCTTAGTCTTAATGAGCATTATTTACGGTAGCCTTGCCTATCTCGGCGCAACCAGCCTTAACGCGTATCCATTGTCTGATAATGGCGGGATTGCACTGGCCCAAATCTCTACCTATTACTTCGGATCTCTAGGCTCTATTTTATTAGCGATTATTGTCACACTTGCCTGTTTAAAAACAGCGATTGGTTTAATCTGTGCTTGTGCAGAGATGTTTAATCAGCTCTTTCCTAAAATTGCTTATAAAACTTTCGTCCATCTCTTTAGTCTGATCAGTATGCTCATTGCAAATGTCGGTTTAACATCAATTATTCAGATCTCAGTGCCGGTATTAATGTTCCTCTATCCATTAGCTATCACGCTCGTGATTTTAGCGTTTTTATCACCGCTCTTTCATCACAAAAAAATCGTCTACCAATTCACCACAGGTTTCACGCTGATTGTGGCAATTGTAGAAGGTTTAAAATCGAGTTCGAAAGTGGTGAGCGACAATCCGATTGTCTATCAGATCACCTCCTTCATCGATGGTATTTTACCATTATCAAACGTCAACATGGGCTGGATAGTGCCGGCAATTGTGGGATTAGTGATTGGTTGGGGTTTGAGTTTGAGACA
>JASLEF010000026.1 GCA_030151245.1 Ignatzschineria sp.
TTGGGATCTTGCCGATCTCTTCATGGGGCTTATGGCAATCATCAACCTCGTTGTCATTGCAATTCTTGGGAATATTGCCTTCAAAGTGGCTAATGATTACTACGCTCAGCTCAAAGCCGGTAAAAACCCCGTATTTAAAGCAAAAGAGATCAAAGGCTTAAAAGGTACTGAGTGCTGGGGCGAAGAGCAATAATTGATATCCCCCAACTTCCCCCGATGAGTCATCATGAATATCTTTCATGAATATTGATCCCAAAAGAGCGTTCTCTTCAGAAAGCGCTCTTTTTTATTGCCTTAAATCACATAACAACCTGATATCAAAAACTTATCATAATTCTAACCTATAATAACCTCTAAAATCACCAGATAGTTACTAGCTATATCAAATAGCTCACCATCCACAAATCCTTTACTCAAGCACTTCAGAGAGCATCTATGAAAAAATTTATTCCTCTCCTTATTTGGGTAACCTTCTTATTGCTCCTATCAACGCGCCCTAATCTTTTTATATTGTTATTTGTCATCCTGTTCCTCGGCGGATTTATCCTGATCATCATGAGAGCATCCAAAGGAGCGCGCTCCTTTAATCAACAGGAGAGGCAACTTCAAACGAGTGATATTCAACCCCTTAAAAGTGGCCTTGTAGAGATCAAAGGGAAGTTCGCGACAAATACCCCCATCACCACAATCTTATCGCAAAAAAAGAGCCTCTATTCTCGCTATCACGCTCAAAAAATCACCGGTCATCGCCTTACTAAAAAGGGTCAGAAAATTCCAATTTATGAAGATCTCCTCACCTCAGAAAGATGGGCGGAGCAACTCTATATTCAGGATCAAACAGGAAAAATAGAGGTCGATATCACTCATCTCAAATTACGCTCTCACGATGTAATGGAGAAAGAAGATACGCTGCACAACATCCGCTACACAGAGAAGAGCTGGGATCTAGAGCAAGAGGTCATTCTTATCGGCTTTGCAGATATTCAAGGTAGCCGACGCATCATCACCCAAGACCCTGAAAGCAAAACCCTCTCTGCGCGCTATTACAAAGATGTTCAGAGCGATCGCAAACTCTTTTGGATTCTAAGAATCTTCCTGCTGACCTTAACTTTCCCACTGCTCGCGCTTCTCATCACCGCCTATTGTGATTATGAGATTATAGGAAGCCGATTATTGCTATCCCTTCCCTATTTAGAAACCCCTGTTACTATCAGTATTCAAGCGCTACTCACCACCCAGAAATGGCTCTCGTTTATTCCCCAAGAAATTGCGCTCTATGCCTTTTCTTACTATATTTTTATCTTCCTCGTGATTCTGCCACTCCTACTACTCATGGCCAAAATGACGGCTATTTTTAAGCTTGCGCAGTATTTTCTGATCATCTATCTCTACGCGCTAATTCCCTCACTCATAAGCTTTATAGGCGCTTCTTTACTGGGCTTTGATATTCCCAAAATGTGGCTCAGCCTCTTTATCACCATTGCGCTCTGCTCACTACTTGCCGTCATTCGGCTCCCCTTTATTCAATCAAAATCTCGCCCGATAAAAGACGATCTAAACCTCATCCAGTGAATCTGAGCTATAAATACCGAGCATAAAAAAAAGAGAACCCATCGGGATTCTCTTCTTATTGCTATTACTATTGGTTTCATCGCTAACCGTTAAGGCTTAGCGGAATTACTGAAAGAAACTACTCTTCATCATCCATATTATTACTCCCATTCTACAGTGGCAGGGGGTTTACTTGTAATATCGTAAACCACACGATTAATGTATTTTACTTCATTGACCATTCTGACAGAAACTTTCTGTAGAACATCCCATGGAATACGCGCAAAGTCTGCGGTCATCCCATCAATTGAGGTAATCGCTCTAATTGCGATCGTATAATCATAAGTTCGAGAATCTCCCATCACCCCCACACTTCTTAACCCTGTTAAGACTGTGAAATATTGCCAAATATCACCTTCTAAGCCGGCAAGTTTAATCTCTTCTCTTAAGATCGCATCACTTTCACGAACAATCTCTAATTTTTCTTCCGTAATATCCCCAAGAACTCGGATACCTAAACCTGGTCCTGGAAATGGTTGACGCCAAACTAAATCATGTGGCATTCCTAGCTCAATGCCGAGTGCGCGAACTTCATCTTTAAAGAGCGTATTCAGTGGCTCGATCAATTGGAACTGCATATCTTCTGGCAAGCCACCGACATTGTGATGCGATTTAATCGTTTCCGCCGTATCTGTCCCACTTTCGATAATATCCGTATAGAGCGTGCCTTGTGCTAAGAAATCAATATCTTGCAACTTCTTCGCTTCATCATCAAATAGATAGATAAACTCATTACCGATAATTTTACGTTTTTGCTCTGGATCACTCACGCCCTTAAGTTTCTCAAGAAAACGATCTTTTGCATTCACGCGGATAATATTTAATCCAAATTTTCCAGCTAAACTCTCCATCACTTGATCCCCCTCTCCTTTACGAAGAAGACCATGATCAACAAAGATACAGGTGAGCTGATCTCCAATTGCCCGCTGTAATAAAACGCCAACAACACTTGAATCCACACCACCTGAAAGTGCTAGCAAGACCTTTTTATCTCCCACAAGATCTCTAACCTTTTGAATCTCTTGTTGAATAAAGGTATCCATATGCCAACTATCAGAGCAACCACAAATTTCATAGGCAAAGTTTTTTAAAAGATCTAAGCCATAGGCTGAATGTTTCACTTCTGGGTGAAACTGAACTCCATAAAAATTCTTTTCCGCGCATTCCATCGCCGCAATCGGACAATCACTACTGTGCGCCGTGATATCAAAACCTTGTGGTACTGCTGTTACCAAATCGCCATGACTCATCCAAACTGATTGCGTTTCTGGCAATCCTGAAAACATCGTGGTCGTTTTTAAGTCGACATGTAAAAATGCTAAACCATATTCTCGATTTGCAGCTTTCTCTACCTTTCCGCCTAAGATATGCGTCATTAACTGCATCCCATAACAGATGCCTAATACGGGGACCCCTAAATTAAAAATCTCCGGATCAATCGAAAAAGCACTCTCTGCATAGACGCTATTGGGACCTCCGGAAAGAATAATGCCGGAAGGATTCATCGCTTTTAACTCTGCGGCCGTGATTTTATGAGAGATGAGTTCAGAAAAGACTCCTATTTCACGAATTCTCCGTGTGATTAATTGGTTATACTGACTGCCATAATCTAATACGATGATCTTTTCCATCAAGTGCTCCTTACAAGCATGGTTACAAATACTTCCGTTATTATATCTAAACTCCTGCAACTTTGATGATTTAAAAGAAAATTAAATAAAGGTAAGCTCAACCACCGTCTTTCATTTAAACTTTAAAATCCCTTTTAAACATCATCTTTCAATCATCTATTACTCCACTAAAAAAGCACTACTTGCCCCCTGATATTCAAGCAAATCATAAACTCGTTGACGAATTTCCCATAGCCCAGTCGCTTTTTCAAACTCTTTTTCTTCCTCGAAAGCTTTACACCTATCGTAAGTCTCCTGCGAAAAGAGATCACTATGCACACTATAGTAACCCATCGTATAAGCATTCATGAGGTCTCGATGTTTTTTAGGATCGCTATTTTGCGTGACTAACTGATATTCATCAATCTTGATTTTCATATCCTCTGCTACTCCTGGGCAAAAAGGTGAACCAACGACCTTCGTAGGTGTTTCGATGGGGAGGTCTGATAATACCGAAAATTTTTGAGATGGTAATAGCCCTTCTGGCAATTCAAAGATCTCTTGAGATTCTAAATAATCATAAAAATCCGCTAATCTAAAAAGCTTTACCCGTCCAAGCGTATCGATATAATCATAATCTGAACTATTCCAATAAACCTCCGGCAATGGCTCATTAACCCCATAATGCCAATTAAAATCATAGCGATTAAAGAAGAGCTCTCCCGCTGTATACTTCCATGGCAAATGAACAATCTCGCCATCTTCAAGTACATACTCTGTTAAAGCTTGATTTACGGCAATCTCTTCCCATTGATCCTTTCCCGAGTCATCTTGATAGATTTGACGATAGAGAACATAAGGTGTCAAAGTGGGATTAATCACCGCAGGCTGATCTTTAGGATTGACGACAAAAGAGACATTGTCACCTGCGTAAATCAACGTATGTCGCCCGGCAGAAAGAGTGACATTAACACTTGTCTGCTCCGGTATCACATAATAATCATCGTCAATTTGAACTTTAATCCGAGTAGTCGTTGGATTATCTAAGACAAAAAGTTGTGATGAACCAGAATCATCACTGCACGCAACGAGCGATAGAAAGGTTATCACCAATATAATTTTTTTCATTTTTTCTTGCTCTTTCTTTTTTTTAAATTGATTTTAAAACTCACTTTTCAATATTTTCTGTTAAAAAAAAGAAATATAGCAGAATTTATGTCAAATAATTTAAGGGGATTCATTAAAACAGAACCTTCGATAAAACAGAACCTTCGATTGATGCTCTATTTTCAGCGACTTTCTTCCCTAAAGAGCAAGCCAATGGCAAATAATATTCTAAGGATCAAAATGCCAATGCCCCAAAATAGATAAAACCAGGAAAAATAGGACACGGCATATTCGCAATCACATTACTAAAAAAGGCGTTTAATAATGATCCTACTCGTTACATAGAGCGGAGAAATAAAAATCAAGACCTGAAACGGATCATCAAAAGATAGCAAACATCTACCGTGGACGATTTCTGGCGGCAAAAATAATCGCAAATAGAATCAAAGCGGCTCCAAAGATCATCTTTAATGTGGGCGTACTCCCAAAAATCCACCACGCAAATGCAATAGCATACACAGGTTCAAGGGCAATAACCATTCCGACAATACGGGCATTTAAATACTCTAGGCTCTTCACAAACAGATAGTGGGAAAATCCAGTACAAAAGAGCCCTAATAGCGCAAGATAGAACCAATCAATAGAGGCTAATGCTGGCAATCCTGTTAAGGCAAAAGGCAGTACTAACAGCATCACGACCATATTTTGCCAAAATGCGACTTGCATCGCATCAACGCCCTGTACGCCCCGTTTATTGACAACGGCTAATAGCCCAAATGATAATCCCGAAAGTAGCCCCCATAAAAGCCCGATAGTTCCTGAATCTTGCAGGTTAAACTCCGGCGTGACAAGCACTAATCCTAAAGAGACTAATAGCAGCAGTAGCCATTCTCGCTGAGTAATACGATCTTTAAATACCAGCCAATCTGTTAACGCAATAAATGCCGGAAAACTGGCAAAACCAAGCGTTGCAATCGCGACGCCCCCAATCTTTACCGCGATAAAAAAAGTGACCCAATGTAGCGCTAATAATGCGCCTGATAGTAGTAACATTGCCCTCTTAAATCTCGATATTCCCTTAAGGATCGGTTTTCGTTGCCCATAGAGAATCACCCATAATCCCATCACAGCAAAAAAGGCTCGACCTAAAGTAATTACCTCTGCACTACCACTGATGAGAGCACCAAAAATTCCGGTTAATCCAAATAAAACGGCCGCTATATGCACCATAACAAGTGCCTTTTGATGCGTGATCATATCCTCCCCTTTACTTTTTACAATGACTCAATCATTGCATTAAACGGTGATACCAAGCAATAGCAAAACAATAGGTAAGGTGATCAGACTTAAAATCGTACTCATCAATGTCGCACTCGAAACTAGCTCAGGCTTGGTATCAAAATGGACAGCTAATAATGTTGTGTTTGCAGCCGCTGGCATAGCGGCTAGAACGATCAAAATCTGTTTATAGATAAGATCTATCGGCATCCACTGCACCAAAATAAAGGCGATTAATGGAGAAATTACCATCTTCATCACAAGATTAATCGAAAGCTTGCCATATTCAATATGCGTTATTCGAATATTCGCCAATTGCATTCCTAGAATAATCATAATCACCACAATGGAAGCATCTCCGACCATTGAAATCGAGTTATAAAGCGATTCACTCAATGGTACATGGAGTAATTGCAACAAAATTCCTAATAGTGCACCATGAACCGTCGGCATTCTCACAACTCTTGCTAAAGCAAATCGCACAGAGCTGCCGACAATCTCTTTCGAGGAACCTTTTGCCGCATAGTAAGTCCCGATTGTATTCATTACCACTTGTTGCAAAACAAGCATAATAATGGCGATATCAAAGCCGATGGCTCCAAAGAAAGCGAGAATTACCGGCGTTCCATAATTGCCATTATTCATAAAGCAGGCGCTGAGAATCATTCCACAACGAGTCTTCTCATCGTACCTTAGAAGCATTGAAATTAACGATGTTAACCACACTAAAAGTAAACAAAGCGCAAAAATATATCCCACATAATAGAGATAGCTCAATGAAATTGGATAAGAATAAAACGTTTTAAAAGCCAAAAAAGGAGAAAGCACATAGAGTGACATTTTTGAAAGATTCGGAATATCAAAATGTAATATTTTCTGCGCAATAAATCCCACTATAAAAATAGAGAATATCGGCAATAAAATCCAAAAGAATGTCAGCACACCCTACCTCTTTTTAAATAATTTTTTGTGCAATCTCTAAAAAAAAGACGATAAATAGATACCTTACGCCTTTTCCAACCAATATTGCGAACCCCGATTTCCAAATATTTAATCGAAACCAACCTGCGGCAATGGGCAGTATATCCCCCACGAAAGGGAGTCCAGATAATAGAAGCGTCCAAGCACCATACTGATGAATAAATGCTTCGGTTTTAGGTTTAATCTTACGGCGATTAGGAATAACGCGCCCCACCGTCAACATAATTAAACTTCCCACCGTATTAAATACGGTGGCAATAAACCATGCAGATATCGCATAATCGGGATGCTTATGGATAAATGCGGCCAATACTAATTCAGAACTTCCCGGCAAGATTGTTGAGGAGGTCACGCTGGAGATAATTAGAAGCCACAACCCTTCCGTTACCGATGTTATCATCGTTAGCCTTGATCATCTATTTGGGTAGAATTAAAGTGATTAGGAATTAATGTAATGACCGCTTCTAAAATCTGCTTGGCGACAATAGATTTATCCGCCCTTAAGATGGGCTGCTTACGACCATCTTGCATAAAAAGCATCATCTCATTATCAGATTCCCCAAAAACTTTACCGTCAGAGACATCATTTAAACAGATCATATCCACATTTTTGCGTTGTAACTTTAACTTTGCATTCTTCTCGATATCATCTGTTTCTGCCGCAAAACCGACACAGATTGCCGGACGACTTTCCCCTTTTGCAATCGTTGCCAAAACATCCGGATTCTTCTTAAAAGTAAGCGTTAGAAGATCCGAATCATCAGTTTTCTTTAACTTTTCATTCGAGCGATTCACCACTGAATAATCCGCAACCGCGGCTGCTGCAATAAAGATATCCGCATCTCTTGTTGCCGCCCACGTGGCCTCCATCATATTGGCAGCACTTTTAACTTTAATCAGTTCAATATTTTCCGGGGCATCTAATGCTACAGGACCTGAAATCAACACCACTTCAGCTCCCATTTTCTCAGCAGCAATGGCCAATGAATATCCCATTTTGCCACTAGAATAGTTGCTAATATAACGAACAGGATCTATCTCTTCGACGGTCGGTCCTGCCGTAATGACAATTTTTTTACCAGCTAAAGGGTGCGAAGCCTCAACACTCAGAGGGATATCTGCAAAAAATGCCAGTACAGCATCACGAATCTGTATCGGCTCCGGCATCCGCCCTTGCCCAATTTCCCCACAAGCTTGAGAACCATTTTCTGGCTCTAAAATATGGATTCCGCGGGATTTTAATTTCGCAATATTCTCCTGAACTGCACTATTCGCCCACATTAAACGATTCATTCCCGGCGCAAGTATGATCGGTTTTTCTGTCGCAAGACAGATTGCTGATAAGAGATCATCAGCAAAGCCACCGGCAAGTGTCGCAATCGTATTGGCACTTGTGGGCGCAATTAAGAGTAAATCTGCCCAACGCGCCAATTCAATATGTCCCATTCCCGCTTCATGCGCGGGATCAAGAAGATCGTAGACGACAGGATATCCTGAAACAGCTTGAAGCGTCAGCGGTGTCACAAAGCTCCGCCCCCCCTCCGTCATTACCACCCGTACCTCAAATCCCACTTCTTTTAATCGTCGCACAAGGTCTGGTGACTTATAGGCCGCAATACTGCCACTTACGCCTAACAGAATATTCATATGATTATAATTCCTTTGATATTATTTTAAGCTCTCATCAACATCGGAATATCATAACACTAAACGAGAGGCTAATTCTTTCGATATTCCGCACAAAAATCCCTGAGTAGATTACTCGAAAGTATCTTCTATTTAATAACTTTTATGTCGATGTTTTATAACGGGATATGCTTAGCGAAACTTTTGATAAATTCTACCGACCATCGTCTCTTAATCTGGACTTCAACACGTTTTACAAACACAAAATTCGCAACCATAAAAAAGCTCTCTAAAAGAAAGACCTTAGAGAGCTTTAAACTACGATGAATAGAGACCTTACGCTCTTTAATCACTTATAAACTTATGGTATCTCTACTTTACATCGGCACAATATCAAACTGTTCCACAGGATAGAGCTCTTCCGGTTGAAGGCGGATATTCGCATCGATCTGAATTTGTAGATCAGCAACGCTATGCGCCTCTTCATCTAACAATCTTTCAATCACTTCTGGTGCAGCAAGAACTAAGAACTCCTTCAATGTTGGAAAGCGTTTTCCATCTCGAATCAACTCTCGTAATATCTCAAAGCAGACAGTCGCACTCGTCTTTACATACCCATTACCTTGACACTTTGGACAAGGTTCACACATCAATTGCACAAGACTTTCTCTGGTACGTTTACGGGTCATCTGTACTAAACCTAATGTCGTGACCTCACTAATGGAAGTACGAGCATAATCATGCGATAAGTGCTCTTGTAACTCTTCTAGAACTCCCTGACGATGCTCTTCACTCTGCATATCGATGAAATCGATAATGATAATCCCGCCCAGATTACGCAAGCGAACTTGTCGCGCCAAGGCTTGAGCTGCTTCGAGATTCGTCTTGTAGATCGTCTCTTCAAGATTTCGGAACCCCACAAAGCCGCCGGTATTAATATCAATCGTGGTCATCGCTTCTGTCTGTTCGATCATTAGGTAACCGCCAGACTTTAGATCCACTCGTTTTTCTAGAGCAAGATTAATTTCTCTTTCTGTATTGAAAAGATCAAAAATGGCACGAGGACCGACATAATATTCAATACGTTCCGTCATCTCCGGTAAAAAGCGTGTTGTAAAGTCCATCATGCTTTTATAACCATCCATCGAGTCAATGCGAACACGTTGAATATCTTTCGAGATATAATCTCGCAAAATTCGCAGTTCTAGTGGAAAGTTCCCATAAATGACTTCGCCCACTTTTGCCTTCGCAATACGCCCTTTTAAATCACTCCATAAGCGATTTAAAAATTGCATATCTGAACGTAAAACCCAAGGATCAACTCCTTCTGCCGCCGTCCTAGCAATATATGCTCCCGGTATTTCTGCTTGATAGTTTTGCAAGGTGCTCTTAAGACGATCACGCTCCTCCTCATCCTCAATACGAATTGAAACACCAATTACATCAGAATCTGCTAAATAAACGAGATAACAAGAGGGGATTGAGATCTGCGTTGTAATTCGAGCACCTTTAGTCCCTAAAGGGTCTCGAATCACCTGCACAATGAGCTCCTGACCTTGTGTCAAAAGCTTGGTAATATCAATTGCTTCAGGATTACGCTTTGTCGGAGCACGCTCTGTGTCCCCCTTCCCTTCATCATCACAACTATCACATTCATCCGGAGAAAACTCATTACATCCCGTTTGAATATCACTGACATGAAGGAATGCTGCGCGATCAAGACCAATATCTACGAATGCCGCTTCAAGGCCAGGTAAAACACGAATAACGACACCTTTATAAATATTGCCGACTAGCCCGCGCTTCTCATCTCGTTCAATCAGCACCTCTTGAACAATCGCATTGCTAATGACAGCAGCTCTCGTCTCATTCGGCGTAATATTAATTAAGATTTCGTTATTATTCATTTTTAATTAGCTCGCTTTTCTAACATCTCGACGGCGGGTAATACTTTACCTTCTAACAACTCAAGGAAAGCTCCACCACCGGTTGAGATATAAGAGATATCATCTTTTAAACCAAATTCTTCCACTGCTGCAACGGTATCCCCGCCACCAGCAATAGAGAATGCATCACTTTTTGCAATTGCCTCACCCAATTTTTTGGTTCCTTCGGCAAAGTTTGCAAATTCAAAAACCCCTACAGGACCATTCCAAACGATTGTTTTAGCATTTGCCATGATGTTACTGTAAAGTTCACTCGTTTTAGGACCAATATCCATAATCATGTCGTCAGACTCAATCTCATCGATAGATTTAATCACGGCTTTAGCATCGGCAGAGAAAGTTTTTCCAACAACAACATCAATAGGAAGCGGAATCTCCTTACCTTCCTCTTCAGCACGCTGCAGAAGCTTTTTCGCTTCCGCTACTAAATCTTTTTCCACCAAGCTATTACCAACGTTATATCCTTTTGCAAGTAACAGTGTATTAGTAATACCGCCCCCTGTGATCAGTTGATCGACTTTATCCATAAGGGCATTTAAAACGGTTAACTTCGTAGAAACCTTTGCTCCCCCGACGATTGCGACCATTGGACTTGCTGGTTTTTGAATGACTTTCATCAAAGCATTGAGTTCTTTTTCAAGTAAAAGACCCGCAGCAACCTCTTTCGCAACCATTCCTACCCCATAAGTTGATGCGGCCTTACGATGAGCTGTTGCAAATGCATCCATCACATAAACATCACACAAATTTGCCATTTTTTGCGAGAGCGCATCATCATTCGCTTTTTCACCATTTAAGAAGCGAACATTCTCTAATAACTTCACTTCACCTGGTTGAATCTCTACACCATTAATCCAGTTTTTAACAAGTGAAACAGGTTTACCAAGACGATTTGATAACCACACTGCTGCTGGTGCTAAAGTAAATTCTTGACTCTCTTCCCCTTCTGTTGGTCGTCCTAAATGGGACATCAACATCACAGAGCCTCCTTTCTCAAGGATTTTTTCAATGGTTGGTACAGCTGCCTCTAAACGTGCATCTGATGTGATTTGACCATCATGAATCGGTACGTTTAAGTCTTCACGGACTAAAACACGTTTTCCCTCTAAATTGAGGCCTTCTAAAGTATTAAATTTCATTCTTACCCCTCACAACAAATATTCAATTTACAATTAATATCAGACAGATACCTACATCATACAAATATCACACAAGTTACAAATAAGTCATAAACAAATAGAGTTTTTATAAAAAAAGTAATGAATCCTCTCTCTACATATCGTCGATTTTAAAAATCCCTCTCACATTATTAGAGATTAAAATCTTTCAAATAGTGGAAACAACTCTTTTAAACTCTTTTGTACCTTGCCCTTTAACGTGCACTTATTTTAAAGCATCTAAATAACGCTCAGCATCTAATGCCGCCATACAACCTGATCCCGCGGAGGTTATTGCTTGACGATAATGTGAATCCATCACATCACCCGCTGCAAAAACTCCTGGTACAGAGGTTGCTGTCGCATTCCCATTAATGCCCGAATTGACCACAATATAGCCGTGACGCATTTCCAGTTGATTATTAAAAATCTCTGTATTTGGCGCATGACCAATGGCAATAAAAACCCCTGGTACTTCAATCTCTTTAACCGAATCATCTTTTGTTGATGAGAGCACGACGCCCGTGACACCCGACGCATCGCCTTTGACTTCATCTAACACTCGATCTAAATGTAATTCAATTTTGCCAGCTTCAACATTACGATAAAGACGATCAATCAGGATTTTCTCGGCACGGAACGTATCACGACGATGAACTAAATGAACTTTTGAAGCAATTTGGCTCAGATAAAGTGCTTCTTCAACTGCGGTATTACCGCCGCCTACAACCACGACTTCTTTTTCACGATAGAAGAAGCCATCACAGGTTGCACATGCCGAAACACCACGACCTAAATAAGCTTCTTCAGAAGGTAAACCTAAATATTTTGCCGAAGCGCCGGTTGCGATAATCAACGCATCACAACTGTAAGTCGCGTTATCACCCATTAAAGTAAAAGGCTTTTTCGTTAAATCCACACTGTGAATATGATCAAATAAAATTTCTGTACCAAAACGCTCACAATGTTCGCGCATCTGATCCATTAATACAGGTCCAGTTAAACCTTCCATCCCACCAGGCCAGTTATCAATATCTGTTGTCGTTGTCAGCTGTCCGCCCATTTGCATTCCCGTAATCACAACAGGCTTTAGGTTTGCACGTGCCGCATAAAGGGCTGAAGTATAACCTGCAGGACCAGAACCGAGTACAATTAGAGAATGATGATTTTCACTCATAATTTAAATCCTTTTTTATTTGCTATTTTCCTTATTTTCTCCCGCAAAAAAACATCGGGATAATATTGTCAATTTCCTAACAATGCTCAAGGTTTATTGCCTTGATGGAGCAAGAAAAATAGCCCATTTAATTTTAAAATTTCTAACATCGTATTATACATTAAAAATACTACTTCCTCCCCGTGAGAGAGTTCAAACATCCTTTTTTTCATAAAAAAAGAGCCTATCAAAAAGATAGACTCCTGTTATTACAAAACTTCTTTCGGTTAAATTATCGTTAATTATTCATAAACAACCGAAAAATTAGCGCTCTTCCATCACTCTTAACGCTGCGCTTTAATTTTGAGCCAATGGCGCATCAATTTTTTCTGCTCAGCTTGCGTATAAGGCTGTTTTACATTCAACAATGATAACTCTTCTTGTGATGGATAAAGCGTTGGATCATTTAAAAGATCTTGATCCACAAATTCAAATGCCGCTTCGTTAGAGGTCGCATATTCCACATAATCTGCGGCACGGGCATTGACTTTTGCATCTAATAAGTAATCAATAAAAGCATACGCTTCATCAACGTTCTTCGCATTTTTGACAATTGCTAATTGGTCAAACCAAAGCAATCCCCCCTCTTTAGGAATAAAGTATTCAATCTCTACCCCCGCATCAGCTTCTTCTGCACGAGACTTTGCTAAATAGAGATCTCCTGACCAACCTAGGGTTAAACAAGCATCTCCATTTGCCATTGCATTAATATACTCTGAAGAGTGAAACTTTGTAATATAAGGACGAATTGACTCTAAAACTTCATTCGCTTTTGCTAAATCTTCATTAGAGGTACTCTCTGCCGGCAACCCCAAATAGCGCATCACCATTGGATAAAATTCACTGGGTGTATCGACTACGTAAATCCCACAACTTGCAAGCTTTGAGGCATATTCTGGATTAAAGAGTAACTCCATAGAGTCAAGCGGTGCATCAGGCACAAGCTCTTTCACTTTATTGACATTATAAGCAATTCCAGTGGTTCCCCACATATATGGTACCGAATAATCTGTTGCTCCTGGAAGCTCTTCTAAACGCTCTTCAACAAATGGCCATATATTATCGATGTTTTTCAACTTTGTTCGATCAATCTTCTGTACGGCATCCGCTTGCACCATGTAAATTAACGTATAATCTGAAGGTACTACAATATCGTAGCCTGAATTTCCCGTTAAAGTTTTTGCTAATAATACTTCATTACTATCGAATGTGTCATATATCACCTTAATACCTGTTTGCTCGGTAAATTCGGTAATTAATTCAGGATCAATATAGTCTGTCCAGTTGTAAACACGTACTTCCTGCGCGCTTACGGTATGACTACCAATTAAGAACCCTAGGGATAAGAGAGCTGTTAACTTTAGTTTTTTCATCACTTTATTTTTCTCCTATAAAGTGGGTAGACATAAAATAAGCGGTTGATTACTACCAACCGCCCTCAACTTATACCATACTTTGGTCAAAGATCTAACAGAAACCTATTTTATTAATATCTCCATTTATCTTGTCACCAAAAAAGTTCTCAATATTAGTCTACTTTAAATGCATCATGACATGATTTACAGGTGCCGCCTAATTTCCCCATCTGTGCACCCATACTCTTCTTATCACCAGCAGCTTCAACCATCGCGCCACTTTGCTCGATAAATGCCGCTAAATCTGCATCAAATTCTGCACGATTGTCTGCAATTTTAGGGCTCGCATTTGTTCCTTCATAGGTACCATCAATGAATGTTGCGCCAACAGCTTTCGCCATCTCATTGATACGTGTTGCTGCTGCTACGGCTTCTTCAGGGTTATACTCGATTTCACCTTTCAACATCCCACCTAGTGTTCCCATATTCCAGCCAGCTACGGTGAATGCTGCTTTTCGGTATTTGATCACAGCATCAGTATCTACTTCCGCCATTGAAACACCTGTGACACCAACAGCTAACATTGCTGCAAGTACTAATTTCTTCATTGACTTCTCCTTTTTGAATAAAATGATACATCACGGTAAATATTATGTGATGCAACTACTCATTATAAATGAAATATATTTAATATATTGTTATTAATCTATTTCAAAACGTCAATCTCAAAAATGATGACATATATCAAATAACCTTATTAAATAAATTACTTACGTTTTCGTAGAGAGAGATAGAAAAATAGTACAGAAAAAGCCCCTAAAATACAGGGTGCCAATAAGGCTCCATCCTTAAATCCTTCAAACCGTAAGAGTAACGTTAACAAAAACACCGCCCCGATCGAACCAAAGATCTTTCTTCGACTCTCTTCCCGATGAATGTCTGCTAAACGCTCCCACTCTTTTTGATTAAGATTAACTTTTAAGCCACCCTTTACTGCCTGTCTTAAGGTAAGATTGGCGTTTTGCATCACATCAGGCAACTGCTCAATCCATACAGGGAATTCTCGGCGATAACGCTTGAAGAGAGCCTTTGGACCACGCTTCTCTTTCACAAATTCTACAAGATAGGGTTTGGCTGTCGCCCACAGGTCAAGCTCTGGATAGAGTTCGCGACCTAATCCTTCAATCGCAAATAATGTCTTTTGCAAGAGCATTAACTGTGGCTGCATCTCCATCTTAAAGCGACGCGCCGTTTGAAATAACGATAAAAGAAATGCTCCAAAAGAGATATCTTTCAATGGCTTATTAAAAATAGGTTCACATAATGAACGAATAACTGCCTCAAAATCTCCCACCGATGTATCGGGAGGTACCCACCCCGATTCAACATGAAGCTCTGCCACCTTTAAATAATCCCGATTAAAAAATGCCAAAAAATTACTCGCCAAATAGTGCTGATCATCCTCATTGAGCGTGCCAATTATTCCAAAATCAAGAGCAATATAGGTGGGATCTGAAGGATCGGTAACATCCACAAAAATATTACCAGGATGCATATCTGCATGGAAGAAACTATGCTCAAAAACCTGCTTAAAAAAGATATCAACACTTCTCTTAGCTAATAAGGGGATATCGACACCAAGCTCTTTTAATCGTTTAATATCTCCTACAGGAACCCCCGAAATACGCTCCATAACTAAAACATTTTTACGGACATAATCTAAGTATATTTCAGGAACATAGAGCTCTTTTGAACCTTTAAAATTCTCTCTTAATTGTGCGCCATTCGCAGCTTCAATGGTCAGATCAAGTTCATTTAAGATCGTTCGAGCATACTCCTCTACAATTTCCACGGGACGAAGTCGCTTTCCATCCGGATAGTAACGCTCAACCATCTGCGCTAAGATCTGCATTAAACCAATATCTCGTTTAATGACTTTATGAATGTTAGGGCGAACAACTTTTACCACAACTTCTTGCCCATTTGGCAATATCGCCCCATGAACTTGTGCTATTGAGGCGGCTGCAATGGGATTTTCATCAAACTCTATGAAGATCTCAGAAATTGATTTTTCAAAAGAGCCTTCAATAATATCAATCGCAATTGCAGAATCAAATGCGGGGACTTGATCCTGAAGCTTTATCAGTTCATCGACAATCTCTTTATCTAACAGATCATAACGTGTTGACAATGCCTGACCTAATTTAATAAAGGTAGGACCAAGGCTTTCTAAAGCAAGACGAATCCGAACGGGTAATGGCGTATTTTTATGTCCATTAAAAAGCGCTAAAATAGGCTGTAAAAAACGCAAATGGCGAAGTCCCGGCACCATAAATGCAAGATCATAAAGACCATAACGCAACAACACCCACCATATTTTTATCATTCTCAAGCTACGAGAAACCATCTAATGCACCTTTTACAAACTATTGAAGAGACCGCTTCTTCTCAGCGGCAATGGGTGATAGTGGCGACTTTAGCCTCATCGATATTATCAATCAATGCCAAAGTTACCGTTCATCATCACTTTTAATAGACAAACCCTCGATGAATCGCCACGATTCCACCCGTTAAGTTTTTATAATCTACTTCATCAAATCCTGCTTCTAACATCATGTCTCGAAGCTCTTCTTGGGGAGGATGCATCCGAATTGACTCTGATAAATAACGATAACTATCACCATCTTTAGCGATCAATTCCCCCATTCGAGGAATCACTTGGAATGAGTAAAAATCGTAAAGTGTTCCTAATCCTGGTACCACTGGTTTCGAAAACTCTAATACCAATAGACGCCCACCAGGCTTCAAAACACGCTTCATCTCTTTCAGTGCTTTAAGCTTATCCGTGACATTACGTAAACCAAAACCGATCGTCACCAAGTCAAATGTCGAATCATCAAACGGAATATGCTCAGCATTAATTTGTTTAAATTCAACGTTTCCAACAATCCCCTCATTAATTAAACGTTTACGACCCTCTTCCAACATCGACTCATTGATGTCTGAAAGAACGACCAGCCCTTCTGACCCTACTCGCTTACTTAAACGTTTTGTTAAGTCACCCGTTCCACCGGCAAGATCAAGCACTTTTTGCCCACGTCTCGCACCTGATAACGTCATGGCTGTATTTTTCCATAAACGGTGAATTCCAAAACTCATCACATCATTCATGACATCATAACGACTGGCAACAGAGTGAAACACTTCCGCTACTTTTGCTTCTTTATCATCAAGATCAACGGTTTGATAACCAAAATGGGTTTTTTCTTCAGACATATCTCTTATCCTTCTGTAATCATCATGGAATGATAACAAAATCCGACCTTTGTTGTCTGATTAAAGGCAGACTTTTGTACCATTCCGTTTAAGATTCAAATGGGGTATTAAAAACAGATTCAGCTCGACCAAAAATCTCTAAAATACCATTTAACGTTGGCTTTTTACCAAACCAAAACTCAAAAGCATAAACCCCTTGCTCTATTAACATCCCTAAGCCATCAAAGATTTCTCCTCCCCCTTCAGATTGAAAGTAGAGCATAAATGAGGTTGGTTCACTACCATATACTAAATCATAACCTATCGTTTCACTCGTAATAAGCCCCCTCGGAAGCACTGGAAACGTTGATTGCAGGGAGGCACTTGTCGCATTGATAATAAAATCGAATTCCCCATTCAAATGATTCCATGCCTCTGCCTTAATCCTCCCAAACTCAGAAAACTCCTCCGCCAATCCCTCAGCTCGAGACAGTGTTCGATTAGTAATCACAACCTCATTTGGCATACAATCTAATAAAGGCTTCAAAATCCCCCGAACCGCCCCGCCAGCGCCTAAGATTAAAATACGCTTGCCAGACAGCTGAAATCCCTTCACTTCAGTAATATCACGCAATAAACCAATACCATCAGTATTATGTCCTGAAATTTTGCCATTTGCTCCGATACGAATAGTATTCACTGCCTTCGCTAATCTTGCTTCCTCAGTGAGCTCGTCACACAACCTCATCACTTCCTCTTTAAAAGGAATCGTAATATTAGCCCCTAAAATCCCTTTGTTCACCCACTCTTGCAAAGCTCCCTCAAAATCCTCTAAAGGTGCTAGCACTTTTTGGTAATCTAATTGAATCCCAACATTTTCAGCAAATTGCATCTGCATCTGCGGCGACTTTGATTGTGCTACAGGATTGCCAAAAATAACACATAAATTTTTCTCACTCATTTTCCCACTCATCATATCCCCTTTATCATCCTCTATGACTGCATCCTCTTATTCACCACGATAAAAAAGCTTATCTAGATCTGTTAAAGCTAATGAACGCCAAGTTGGTCGCCCATGGTTACATTGCCCTGAGCGCTCTGTACGCTCCATATCCCGAAGTAAGGCATTCATTTCCGGCAACGTTAAGCGTCGATGATGACGAATAGCACTGTGACAAGCCATTGTTGATAGTATTTCATGCATATGCTCTGTAATTTTTTGACTTGAGCCATAACGATCAAAGTCTTTTAATACTTCTAATATCAATTGATCTATATTGGCTCGAATTAAACTTGCAGGGACTTCTCGAACAACAATACTCGTGTGACTCAAGACCTCAATCACCAATCCTAATGCTTGCAATTCATCTTGAAACTCTTCAACTAAAGCAATCTCTTTCGAAGAGACATCAATTGATTTTGGAATCAATAAGGCTTGACGAATAATCCCCTCTTGCGATTGCAGAGCATTTTTAAATCGCTCATAAATAATTCGTTCATGAGCCGCGTGCATATCCACCATGACTAAACCGTGTCGGTTTTCTGCTAAAATATAAGCTTCATGTAACTGTCCTAATGCATATCCCAGAGGCGCCTCATCCGGATTAAAGTCATCATCAGACCCCAATACGCTATTTCCATCATGATGCTCCTTGACATCACTTTGAGCAGAATCATTCCATCTCTTTTCTTGACCCTCTTGATGAAATAACGATCCTCGTTCACCGCCGGCACCAATTGCTTCATAAAGATTAACAGGCTTATAGGACCGCGAAGGAACCTGCCCACCAAAACTAAAGCCTCCCTGCCTAGCGATTGAAACGGGCTCATTACTGGAAGAGCCTTCCGTTATCTCCTCACCATCTAATGAAGCAACTACCGGCACTTTCTCATGTCCAGCCATTACTTCCGGTTGAGAAATCACATGATTGAGAGTACTAAATAAAAAGTTATGAACCATGCGCGATTCTCTAAAACGCACTTCATGTTTCTGTGGATGCGCATTAACATCAACCGCTGCAGCATCGAGTGTTAAGTAGATCACAAAAGCGGGGTGCTTATCGCTATACATGACATCTCGATAAGCTTGACGAATTGCATGCGCAACCAGACGATCTTTCACCATTCGCCCATTAACATAAACATATTGCCAATCATTATTATTTCTGAAAAAAGTCGGCTTTGCGACCCATCCTTCAAGCGTTAAAGTTCTTGTCGTATCATAATCATCTACCGGAACCTCTTTTGTATGTGTAAAGTGGAAACTTTCCGTTAAAAAATCAGGACTAAAAACAGTACCTATTCGCATCTGTTTTTCATCCATTGTTTCGGCAATAGGTGCCGAAAAGACCTCTCGCCCATTATGAATTAAGGTAAAACCGATATCATAACGAATCAATGCTAAACGCTTTACTAACGTCTCAATATGGCTAAACTCGGTACGCTCCGTTCGCAGAAATTTGCGCCTAGCCGGAACATTAAAAAAAAGATCTAAAACCTCTATTCTCGTTCCTTCCGGCAAAGATGCTGGCATAGGTTCATTAATCTCATCATAACCTTTACCTTGTACTTTATAGGCATATTCTGCCCCCCTAGCCCGAGAGGTGAGTGTTAAACGAGAAACCGCGGCTATACTAGGAAGAGCCTCGCCTCTAAATCCTAAAGTCGATACCTCTACCAAATCATCGGCATTCTTAATTTTACTAGTGGAATGACTAGAGAGTGCTAGGTTCAAATCCTCTTTTTCAATCCCATGGCCATTATCCTGCACAATGATATGATCCATTCCACCACTTTTAATATCAATCGTAATATTGGTAGATCCCGCATCAATACTATTTTCAACCAACTCTTTAACAATTGAAGCTGGACGTTCAACAACCTCTCCTGCCGCAATTTGGTTAATGACATGTGGATCTAGTTTTGCGATACGACGACTCATATCATTCCCTCTCTTTTTCTCCAGATATAAGAAACGCTCGGTAATTAGCCGAGCGTTATCTATATTATCAAACTTTATAAGACTATTTTAACTGTGTTGTAACACGATCCATCATCTCTTCGAGGTAGTTTAGCGTTAACACAGGCAGAACATCAACTTGCGTTACCTTCTCACCTGTAGGGTTTACACGGATATAGTAAACCTCTCCCTCGCGATCATATCTTGTAAAGAACCAAAAACGTCGTTTCTTAACAGTTCTCCCGACTCGCATCGTATTAATTTCAGGATATAACTCTAAAACATTATATTCTGCACCATCATCTAAAATATTGCCTAACTGTTTCCAAACCTCATCCTGAGATCTATTGGTAATCGTCAAACGGGTTCCTTCCCGATCAGTTACGGGAAGACCCGACTTTCCCAAGGCACTTTGGCCATCACCTCCTAACCTTGCAGCTAGGCGAGCAACAAATTCTGCCTCGAGCTCTGGATCACTCGGCGCATTTACCCAACGATGGAATTGATCATCATTACCAGTTGCCTCATCTTTCATTGCATAATGCGTCACATATACAAATACACGATCACCATTGCGCTCTAAACGAATCTTAAACTTATCTCTTGAGGATGCCCCAAATAAGTTACTTGCAACGCGTTTAATTAGCCCACGGATAAAACCATCTGGAACATCTGCTTGGTTCTCTGCCCATTTTGTCTCAATTAAGCCGGCTTCTGGGCTTGACGATTCCACTTCAAGACCTAGTTGACGTAATAACTGATTGACTTGCAACCAAACGAAATCTGTCGAATGCCCGGTATTAATCCAGCGACGTCCATTTTCAGATTCGATAATTGTGATACCTTCTGATGCATTCATCGGCAACACTTTCTGTGCGACCTGTTTTTGATGCTGACGATACTCTTTTAGAGTCGTCGTTGCCTGTACATCAGTCTCTGTTTTTTTCACCAAGCTAGGCGGATACTCAAGAGGGTTCACTTGCGATGATTTCAAATAACGCAAGCTATCTCTCGATTGCACATTTTGAGTAGAGCAACCGCTAATAATTAAGCCAGATAGCAATACCGCAAACGCTATTTTTTTTGTATACATGGACTAACCTTTACTGAATAAAATTCTTGTCATTGTACGAGCGATTCAAGCAATCACCAAATTCTTTCAACGTGAATTATAACTGAAAAATCATTTAATTGCTTTTTTTATAACCGTTTTTGTTTCATAGAAAAAATTATTTAAGCAGTCCTGAATTTTTCATCGCTTCACGAACAGTCAAATGATACTGTTTGTCAAGGGGTACTAAGGGTAAGCGAATTCCTGCATGAATTTTTTTCATCTCTTGTAAAACCCATTTCACCGGAATTGGATTAGCTTCTAAAAATAATACATGATGCAGCTCTTTAATTTTTTCGTTTATTTCATACGCTTGCGCTTCATCGCCGGCCAATGCTGCTTGCATCATTTCATGCATCTCTAGCGGTACAATATTGGCGGTCACAGAAATAACGCCCTTCGCTCCTGCAAGGACACATTTTGCTGCAATACCATCTTCACCTGTTAAGACGTCAATCTTATCACCTACTCGGCGAACTAATTGCTCAACACGCTCAAATGTACTCGCTTCTTTAATTGCCACAATATTTTTAAGATCTGCTAAGCGCGCAACAGTATCTGGCAAAATATCTGATGCTGTTCTACCTGGAACATTATAAAGAATTTGTGGAATATCAACGGTTTCAGCAATTAATTTAAAATGCTGATAAAGTCCTTCTTGAGGGGGTTTATTGTAATAAGGCGCTACCAAAAGACAAGCATCAGCACCATCCTCTGCCGCCCAATGCGTCAATCTCACAGCTTCTTCTGTGGAATTACCACCCGTCCCGGCAATCACCGGCACGCGACCGCCCACGTATTGTACGACCTTCTTCACAACCTCACGATGCTCTTCAAAGTTCACTGTTGAAGACTCACCAGTTGTTCCCATTGCAACAATTGCATCTGTCTTATTTTCAATATGAAATTCAACTAATTTTTCAAACGTATCAAAATCAATACGTCCATCTGGAAACATCGGGGTTACGATCGCAACAATACTACCACCAAACATATATTCTCTCCTTGCGTAATTACTTTAATGAAACTTTTTATACTTTATAAACGTCCCATCTATTTCAGTATCACTGATACTGGAGCATGATCTGAGGGTCGCTCCATTGCCCTATAATTTAAATGAACAGAAGATGAAAGAAAACGACGGCTCAATATCCTTGATAATAATAGATGATCAATGCGAATACCACTGTTTTTCTCAAATCCCCCTTGACGATAATCCCACCAAGTAAATAATCCCTTCGATTGTGCCTCCATTCGAAGGCCATCAAGCAAGCCTAATGCTAATAGTTTGCTAAATGCTTCACGCTCTTGCACGGTACATAAAATTTTATCTTTCCAAGTGACCGGATTATGAACATCATCATCATTAGGGGCGATATTGTAATCCCCTATCACTACCACTTCGGGGTAACGAACAAGAAGATTCTTAATATACTCAGTAAATGCAGTTAGCCAGCGTAATTTGTATAAATATTTATCAGACTCAGGACTCTGCCCATTAGGAACATAGACATTCACAACCCGAACCCCATTTACTGTTCCAGAAACTACCCGTTTCTCCTCATCTTCAAATCCAGGGATATCATATACAACATCCGTAATAGCACTGGTCGCTAAAATCGCAACACCATTATAGGTTGGCTGGCCATGAATGACTGCTTGATACCCTAAATCCTCAATCTCTTTTAAAGGAAATTTATCAGTAGTACACTTTAATTCTTGTAACCCTATAACTTCAGGGGTCTCTTTTTCTAAAAAATCTACAAGATGTGGTAATCTCACATTGATGGAATTCACATTCCAAGTTGTTATTTTCATTATAATTTATATCGTTTCTATCAGTTTTTCAAGATTCTCAATCATCTATTCTACGCAACTCCACTACAAATCAAAAGTTCCCTTATAAATTCTCTAAATTTTGAATTAAAATAGGAATGCTATTTATTAAGCAATCCTCTTAAAAATTAGTGTAGAATATCCGATTTACGATACGAAAATTTTAAGGAGTGAGCATGCCTGCTGATAGTATTCGTTCCATACTTAACCTCATTGAAGAGAATGGAATTTTATTTATCGATCTTCGTCTAACAGACATGATCGGACAAGAACATCACTTTACTATCCCAGCACGACAGGCAAACGAACAACTTTTCACTCAAGGAAAATTCTTCGATGGTTCAAGCTTTAAAGGTTGGAAACAAACTGAATGTTCAGATATGGTCTTAATTCCCAACTCTGAAAGTGCTTTTATTGACCCACTCGCAAAATACCCAACACTTGTCTTAATCTGTGATGTTGTAGAGCCAGATACGATGGATTATTACATTCGTGATCCTCGTGCATTAGCAAAAAGAGCGGAAGAATATTTGAAAGAAACCAAAATAGCAGATACCGCCTTCTTTGGTCCTGAAAACGAATTCTTTATCTTTGATAATGTCCGCTATAGCAATGATCCTAATCATATGAGCTATGCGTTAAATTCAAGTACAAGCTATTGGGATGCTCAAAACCCAGAAGCTTTCTCTGGTCACTTTGCAGAAAAACAGGGGGGGTATTCTCCACTTCAACCCGTTGATAAACTGCATGACATCCGAAATGAAATTGTCTTAAATGTTGAAAAAACAGGGCTTGATGTTGAAATTCATCATCGAGAAGTGGCCTCTGCCGGACAATGTGAAATTGGTGTAAAGTTCAACACCCTACTTGCTAAGTCCGATGAAGTACAGCGTCTTAAATATATTATTAAAAACACTGTAGATCAGCTTGGTAAAAGTGCAACATTCTTGCCAAAACCTTACTTCGGAGAGAGTGGATCAGGAATGCATGTTCATATTTCCCTCTTTAAAGAGGGGAACAATATCTTTTGTGGCGAGGAATATAGCAATCTATCTGAAACTGCCCTCTACTTTATTGGAGGCATCATTAAACATGCCCATGCATTAAATGCTTTCACAAACGCCTCAACTAATAGCTACAAACGCTTGATCCCTCACTACGAAGCCCCCGTACTGTTAGCTTACTCTGCAAAAAATAGAACAGCCTCTATTCGCATACCTTACATTGCCAATGAAAATGCTCGTAGAATTGAGATCCGCTTTCCTGATGCAACAGCGAATCCCTATTTTGCATTCTCTGCATTACTAATGGCGGGTCTCGATGGTATTGAAAACAAAATTCACCCAGGTCCTGCATTTGACGAAAATCTTTACGATCTTTCCAGTGACTTATTGAGATCTATCCCAAAAGTCTGTCGCAATTTAAGTGAAGCACTTGACGCATTAGACAAAGATCGTGAATTCCTTCTTAAAGGCGGCGTATTTAATGATAGTGTTATCGATGCATATATCAAACTTAAACAGCAAGAAATCAACCAAGTAAACGAAGTTCCACATCCTATGGAATATAAACTCTATTACTCTATCTAGAGTAGAAGATATTTCACTGACTTCGTCTTGCACAAAAAGATAACTCCCCAAGCGCTCACAGCGCTTGGGGAGTTTATATTTTACAGCACTCAATGACTTTTAAGACTCATTGCTCTCTTTTTTAATGATATTCTGATAGATCTCTTCCCTGAAAACAGCAACATCAGTAGGAGCATCAATACCAACTCGTACCTGATTACCCTTAAATTCTAATATAGTAATGGTGATATCATCATTAATAATCAGCCTTTCACCTGGCTTTCTAGTTAATATTAACAAAACAACTCCTCTTATCCTTTTATAAAAAACACTAACACACTGATATATTATCAGAATGGTATATAATCATAATCTCCTGAAATGAAACAGTCAATACAATCATTAACCTTTGTTAAATTAAAAGTTGTTTATTTGAGCTATGTTAATTTTAAATATTAATTTAAAATATAAAGTTAATTATCCTTTTTTTGCCTTAATGCCGTCCGTAACAAAGACTGCTCCCTTCTCCACTCGCTAATCTTTTTATGATCACCTGAAAAAAGCACCTCAGGAACACACAACCCATTAATTTCTCGAGGCCTTGTATAATGTGGGTGATCCAACAATTCACCATCACTGAAAGAATCATTTAAATGAGAGTCTTCGTTAGAGATAGCATCAGGCAATAATCGCACGATTGAATCAATAACAACAGCTGCTGCAAGCTCTCCACCAGATAATACATAATCTCCAATAGAAAGCTCCAAATCAATCTCATGATCCACTATCCGCTGATCAACACCCTCATAACGTCCACACAAGATCACAATGTGAGACTCATCAACAAGAGCACGAGATCTAACTTGCTTCAAAACCTCTCCTTGAGGAGACATGTAAATCCTTAACCCCCGGCTCTTTCGATACAACTCAATAGCATCCAGCGCTTTTTTAATAGGCTCATACATCATCACCATACCAGGCCCACCACCAAAGGGACGAGCATCAACCGTATGATGATTATCCGTTGAGTAATCTCGAGGATTCCAAAACTTCAATTCAAAAAGCGCTCGATCATGCGCTCGACTCACAACACCATCCTCAATAATTGGGGCAATAATCTCCGGAATTAAAGCAATAACATCAATAACGATTTTACTCTTCATCCCAATCAACCTGTATATAACCTTCTTCCAAGTTAACTTCCATGATGATATATTCCATCGAGTAAGGAATTAAGATCTCTTCCTGACCTTTTTTCACTGCCATGACATCATTTGCACCCGTCTCAAAGATATCATCAACAACGCCCAATTCAACGCCTTCATGGTTAATAACTTTTAAACCATAAAGATCAACCCAGTACACTTCATCTTCGGATGTTTCCGGCATATCTGCCCGCTCTATATAGAGCTCAGTCCCTAGAAGCGGCTCTACCGCATCTCGTGAATCATAGCCTACAAACTTCAACAAGACATGCTTACTATGCTTTTGCCCAACCTCAACCTCTAGCTCTTGCCAAGCACCATTTTTTTTAATAAAAAATCGAGAGTACTGCAAGATACCTTCACGAGGTCTTGTCTCAGAAAATACTTTGATAAAGCCTTTTACACCATGAAATCCATTTACTTTACCTATAATAATTTTATCGATACTCATCCATTAATCCCTTTTCAATAAAAAAAGCCACCTTACAATTTGTAAGATGGCTCTATATTAACTACTTAAACGATTAAGCTTCAGCTTTTGCTGCTGCTCTATTTGCTTCTCTAATTAAAGATGCAACACGCTCTGAAGGCTGAGCCCCTACTCCTACCCAGTAATCTACACGATCTTGAGCAAGTTCTAAACGTTTTTCTCCACCTTTTGCAATCGGATTAAAAAAGCCAAGACGCTCAATGTATTTACCAGTTACAGAATTTCTTTGATCTGCAACAACGATTTGGTAGAAAGGACGCTTTTTAGAGCCCCCACGAGCTAGACGAATTGTAACCATAAAAATTTATATCCTATATTCAACTATAATCTTAAAAACTTTTTTATATTACATAGAGACACGTTATTCAATATAA
>JASLEF010000081.1 GCA_030151245.1 Ignatzschineria sp.
CCCTTATTAGAGTGAAATATTCATGCCAACATAGGCCGATCTTCCTCTCTCACGATAACCCTCTGCAAACTCATACTGTTTGTTGAAGATGTTTTGGATCTTCGCATCCACTTCAAATGTACGGTTGATCTTGTAGCTTCCGGCAATATCAAATATAACAAATGAATCTAATGTTTTATTCGCTGCTCCTTTACGCTCACCATAATAGACAGCGGATGTATTCAACGTGAGATTGTCCAGCGGCTGATAAGTCGCATTTGCTGTTACTTGATGTCTTGGTCTATGTTGCATTTTTTGATATCCACCTAACTGTTTTTTCTCTTTCGCATCTAGGTAGGTATAGCTTCCTGATAAAGCTAACTGCTCATTTACCGTCATAGCCGCAACAATTTCCAATCCTTTTATTTTAGCCCGCTCAAAGTTACGATACTCTCCACGCCAATCATTAGGGTCGTGAGGATTAAATTCGAACCACCCAATCATATTTTTATAAGTTGTATTAAAATAACTAACAGATAACTGACTATCCACACTCGGCTTTACTTCAAAGCCAACATCAAAGCCTCTGCTAGTTTCAGCTGTTAAATCTTTATTTCCTGCAAAAGAATCATAAATCTGATAAATACTCGGCGTCGTAAACCCTGTTCCAAAGCTGCCTTTCAATGCAAATTTATCATTCACGTTATAACGCGATGTGAAACGGTAAGTGGTTTTGCTCCCAAACTCTGAGTTTTTATCGTAACGAAGCCCGATCGTATTAAAGAAGCGATCATTAAAATCTAAAGATTGATCTAGATAAATACTCTTCGTATTCTGAGAATGCTTTACTCGATCATCACCCGAGCCTTGCTCTTTTTGGTACGCCAAGCCAAAACGCGTTGCAAAATCATCATAAACTTTTAATTCATGATCGAAGTTTACTGTTTGTGTCGTTCCACGGAAGCGATTATGGGTCGTTTTATCATCAACAGGAATCCAAGGAGCCCAAGGATCTGGATTTGAAAGATCCGGACCAAAAACATCCTGACCACTATAACTATCTCGATCTAATTTCATTAACGAATAGGCTAATGTCGATGACAGCTGATCCTCAAAAAACTCCCCATTCACTGCCAATCGCCCAGTAAAAAGTTTGTTCTTATTGTAATCACTATAAGTTGAATACTCCCACTTATTAAACGGAGTATCAAACTCGGCATAACGATTGTTATAAGTAAATGCGAAATCTACATCGAGATTCTCCGTTAAAAGATAATTAAAACGCCCTGATAATTGACGGTTTTTATAACCATCTTTGTCAAAATCTTTTGGCTGTTTCCCAACGGTATCTTTTGTGGCATCAATGCCATGACTATTTTCGATCAGTCCGCCAAGCGAGTATCTCAAATCGCCCACTTGCCCTGTCGTTGTTGCGCTGGTCTGATAGGTACTATTTGAACCCGCCATAACGCGAAGCTTCGTGCCCGGCGTATTGAGATCATTGGTTGTGATCTGTACCACACCGCCCATCGCAGAGCTTCCATAAAGCGAGCTTTGAGGTCCTTTCAATACCTCAATGCGGTTCACATCCAACAGCGAGCCAAGCATTGTAAAATCAACAACGCGCCCTGTTCCCATCGGATCCCCGAGTGGTACGCCATTAACGAGCACGAGCGTGTTATTGCTATTGGCGCCGCGAATAAAGAGCGAGCTTGGACCATTAATACTTGTCTGGCTCAAAATCACACCCGGCTGCGCCGCGAGGGCTTCTGTTGCGGTATGATATTGGCGGGTTTGAATCTCTTTTTCAGTAATGACGATACTTTGGCTTCCCACTTCGCTTGCAAGCGTTGGGGTGCGGTTTGCTAAAAAGAGAATTTCGTCCTCGTTTTCTGCGGTCGTCACATTGCCGGCAGCGATTGCCGTTGAAAAGCCGAGTGCGGATAAAATTGCGAGCGCACAGGCGCTCTTAGAAAATTGTTCTAACATAAAAGCCTCTTAAACCTCGAGAGTGATAACCGTTGGGTGGTGTCTGACTTTGTAGCATATAGCACTACTTCACAGTGGCGGGTCCGTGAGGGAGTTTCACCCTGCTTCCCAAGTCCAACTTTTAATCGATTAAAATAAGTCGTTAATTGATGATACTTCTGCAAATATCACCAAAGCAGCAATATCATACCTCTTTTTTCTAAGATTTCCGCCTGTTATTGCTTTTCACGACCACAAACTTTTGGGGGCGTCCCTCCCGTAATAGAACAAAGAGAAAAAAAGGAGCACCAAATATTGCCGTAATAACTCCCACAGGAATTTCTGCAGGTCTAAGCAATAGAGAACCTAAGGTATCTGCCACGACAAGAACCCCCCCTCCAAGAAATATCACCGCAATGAAAAGCCGTCGATGATCGCCACCCAATAATTTTCTAGCAACATGAGGGATCACCATTCCAATAAATCCTATCGGCCCGGCAATAGCGACAAATATGCCGGTCATTAAACTCACGATTAAAAAAAGAAAACCCATGACACGAGCACTATTTACGCCCCGAGAAAATGCAACTTCTTCCCCTTGCTGTAACAAATTTAAATCGGGTAAGTAGCGATAAATAATCCCAACACAGATCCCCGTGATGCCCAACAACTGCCAGAGATCCGTCATTGAAACAAAGGAGAGACGCCCCATCATCCAACTCATCATCGCAAGTGCTGAGGATGATTTCCCTAGAGATTGTAGCAACATCAATATACTGGAGATAAAGAATGTCAAAATAACCCCTGTCAACAATAACTTAAAAGGAGAGTGGCCTGTCCTAAAATTCACTCTATAAATCACTAAAGTGATCATACCTGCCCCCAAAAAGGCAAATAAACTCACACCACTCATCACCCCTATCGCAAAAGTGAAGCCAAAATAGATATAAAATGCCGCCCCTAAACTCGCTCCGGCAGCAACCCCCAACGTAAAAGGCTCCGCTAAAGGATTACGTAAAATAGCCTGAAAAACTAATCCTGATAAGGATAACCCCGCCCCAACAACCCAAGCGGCAATTGTTCTTGGTAGACGCATTTGCCAGAAAATATCATGCCCTTCACTCCAGGGCGTTAAAAAAGTCAATCCAAACATCGGCGCAATGAAAAGAGAAATGAGGCTCAAGATAATAATAGTGCGTAGTAGCCATTGTTGTGAGCTTCTACGCTTTACTAATGCTTCTAAAGCGGGATTTTTAATGATAGTCTTCATCATAGTGGGTCACTTTTAAAAATAGCGTGCAGTTTGATCATGCCAAATTTCCGTAAATTCATAATCAAAAGTTTTTGCTAATAATGCTTGATTCAATACAGACTCACCGGTACCAAAGGCGATAACTTTTCCCTCTTTTAATGCGAGGATATGAGAATAATGATGAAGAGAATTGATATCATGCGTGACGGAAACAATCGTTTGATCATGAAGCGATGCAATCAAATGATTCATCGCTTCTCGATATTTAGGGTCCATCGCTGAATGTACTTCATCTAAAATAATAATAGGCGTTTCTTGCGCTAATACCCCCGCAAGATAGACTCTCTGTTGTTCTCCACCGCTTAAACTGATCAGTTTTCGGGCCGCTAGAGAGAGGGCATTACAGGCTTCTAACGATTTCACGATCACTTCTTGATCTCTTTGAATGCTCGTTCGATAAGGAATTCGACTCAACTCACACCACTCCCAAACCGTTGTTTCTGCCTCTGGTTGCTGCTGTTGTCCAATATAACCGATCAGTTTCGCTCGTGCTTTAATTGTCAACGCAGAAAAAGGGTGCCCTGCAATCTTATAATACTCCGTAGCGGTTGGAATCATCCCTAAAAGCCCTCGCATTAAGGTACTTTTCCCAGAACCATTCGCCCCAATAACAGCAAGCTTAGCCCCTTTAGGCAATGAAAAAGAGATATCGTTAAGAAGCTTTTTTCCATTAACAAGGGTCGCCGTCATTTTTGATAAACTAATCATAGGGGCGGATTGATTCGATTCGTCCCCCTGATCTTGCTGCTTTCGTTGATCCAACGACTTCCAGCGCTCATCACGCTCTATCCTTCTGTCAATCATTACCAAGCTCTCCCCTCTCTTTTTGCTGCTCTTATCATCGTAACTGAAAACGAATAGGCTTTAATTGAATAACAGATGCCGGCACATCTTCCGCTGTCACGGATTTCAATAACTTTTCTACTGCCGAAATGGCACAACGATCTAGACGCTTAAAACCGGAACTCTTTACAATCACAACGGATAGATCATGCGAACCTTTCACTATTTGCAAGGTGACAACTCCTTCTTCACCTCGTCGTTTTGAACTTTCAGGATAACACCCTTCAATTTGTGAATGAATATTTGCGGCCCAATCTGCTGCAAACTGATCCCCTGAGCGAGCCACGGTTTCCCTTGAAGATTGTGCGACTCCTTGAATGCTTGAACTATTCTCAACCGTAACTTCCCTTCGCTTATCCCTTTCTGATTTTGCCATCTCTAATGGGGGTTGTAATATTGTGGGGGAAGTGACGACTTCAGACTTTTCAAGCTCCTGACGAGATGATAGTGCAGACTCAGCGCTTTTCGGGATATTCTCTCCCTCTGCTTCCACCATACGCTCTTCATTCACCAAGAATCTGGTATCACTCTTCTCTTGCGTCGTCATCAGACTTTTAGAGACGCGTTCTTCTGATAATTCTTTCATCTCCTCGAGAGACTTCCCCACAGGCTCCGTAAAACTCTCATCATCTATCACCCTTAATGTATCCTCTTTCCACGGATTCTCACTGCCTGATTCACTCGCAGCAATGTCTAAAGTAAATAACATTGTCGAATGATAATTTCCAGCAACTTGAGATAAGGGCAGTACTTGCGCCTGATAGAGCCTTATTCCCAAGATTAAAATGCCGGCATTAAGGATTAAAGATAAAAGTAATGCCAATATTAGAGTAATCCCCCTCGGCTTCATTCTTTAATCTCCTCTCCCCCAACGACGTAACTCCAGAAACTGCTCATAATCTGTAAGATATGATGCCGGACTCTCCACACTTAAAAAATACCCGCCCAGATAGAGATTAATCGCTGTAACCCCAATAAAAAAGAGCGTCAATAATAGCGCGAGAATCTGCATCCCCCATGATAGTTTCCGGGGAGGCCCATAACGATTATGGTCTTGTTGACTCGGTATCAAAAGTGCCGCTACTAAAATAAAGAAGTACAGCACAATAGCAATATCAAGTAGCCATTTTTTCTCTGCTACAAATGAGATCCATTCTGGGGCAAATAATCCTTGGAAATATGCCAAGGTTGGTGTCTCTAGAAAACGCTTGAGCTTTGCAATAAACAGAAGCAAATTACTCTGCTGCCAGAGCAGAATAAAATCGATCATTACCCACGTTAATAATCCATAAAAAACAGCTAACGGAACCACCGCAAACCAAGGAGAGATATCTCCATCAATAAAACGACCAAGATAAGCATAGCTAAAGATAACTGCCGAAATCACGACCAGGGCTAATGCGTAATATTTAAGGCTAACAATATTTGCAATCAACTTCATGATTGCCGGAATAGAGGGATTAAAATTTGATGCTTGCGCTACTAAAACAGCTATAATCGCCATCCAAAAAACAGCCCATAAAATCCCTGACACTAGAAAAAAGAGACGGCGATTTAAACGATGTAACTTCAAAAAATCCGGCATAACCTCTCTCTTTCTAGGTCGATAAATAAAGGGGAAGATAGAGTCGCTTCGCACTCTTAATCTCAAAGATTAACGTCTTTCATGTGCAATATCAATGACTGTCACTATCGCTCTAAACTCTCAAGCATTGATTGTAATCCCGCCAGCGTTTTGGTGGTATTTTCTCGCATCGCCTCTTTCGAGGGTGCTTCACCCGTTTTATGCCAAGTGATATTATCTTCCGGCAATTCATGCAAAAAGCGGCTCACTTTACAAGATTCCCATTCGCCATAACGTTTACGCTGACGACAATAGGTAATATCGAGCTTTTGCCTTGCCCTCGTTACGCCCACATAAAAGAGTCGGCGCTCCTCTTCCACCATATCGTTATCGATGCTGTTTCGGTGTGGTAAAATATCTTCCTCTAACCCCACCATAAAAACATAAGGAAATTCCAGACCTTTAGCGCTATGGAGCGTCATTAAAGTTACGGCATTCTCTTCCTTTTCTTCATTTTGATTCTCTAAAATCGAAATCAACGTAAGGTGTGACAAAATCTCCCCCAGGGGCGCTGATTCTCCCACAAACCACTCCCTAAGTGCATTGACACTATTTTGTTTTCGCTCAAAAGCTTTAGGAGATGAGGATTGATCCCGCAAATATTCATCATAGCCAATCGCACTCGTCAGTTTATCAAAGAGCGTCTCCACATCCATCTCATACTTACCAAGCTCCCGAATCATCTTGGCAAACATCGCACATCGTTGACCACTTTTACCAATAAAACTACTTAAATGTGGGTGTTCCAATGTTTCAAAGAGAGACAGTTTATGAAGATCTGCAAACTCTGTGATTTTTTTCAGAGTCACCGCGCCGATCTCACGCTTTGGAATATTAATAATTCGCAGTAGAGATGGATTATCTTCAGGATTCATAATCAACTTCAAATAAGAGAGAAGATCCTTAACTTCCGGTTGCTGAAAAAAGCTGGTCCCACCAACAACTTTCACGGGAATTCCTCGCATTCTCAGTGCCATCTCAAAAATACGAGATTGATGATTTCCCCGATAAAGCACGGCATAATCACTATATTGACTGCCGTGAAGCATCGCATCATGCACAATCGTCGTGGCAACATATTCCGCTTCAGCTTCAGCACTCTTAAAGTCTCGAATCTCAATTCGCTCACCATCGCCAAGATTTGACCACAATGCTTTATCATACAGATGAGGATTCAGTGAAATGACATGGTTGGCGGCTTTCAATATATGCCCTGTTGACCGATAGTTTTGCTCAAGTTTGACGAGTGTTAATGTTGGAAAATCCACTTTTAATTGATGAAGATTTTCAGGACGCGCACCGCGCCAAGCATAAATTGACTGATCATCATCTCCTACCACCGTCAAATGCTTTCCGGCGCCAATCAAGAGCTTCACGAGCTCATATTGGCACAGATTCGTATCTTGATATTCATCGACAAGCATATAGCGAATCTCTTTTTGCCAATAGCTACGTACTTCTTCATTTTTCTGGAGTAACTGCATCGGCAAGAGAATTAGATCATCAAAATCAATCGCATTATAAGAGAGCATTTGCGCTTGATAGCGTTCGTAAAGTGCAACTAAACTCTGCTCATATTCATCTGCAGCCTCATTTTGCAGTGATGATAGCGAACGCATATCATTCTTCCACGTAGAGATACGATCTAGTGCTAAACGAATCGTATCACTATCCGCTTCAATGAGTGATTCCATCAGCTGAAACGTATCTTTCTGATCATAGATCGAAAATCCTTTCCGAAGTCCCAGCAATTTCCCATGCTTTTTAAGAATCGATAATCCTAATGTATGGAATGTTGAGACCTTGACCTTGCGCCCTTTCTCTTTCCCCAATGTACCAGCAAGACGGTCGGCCATCTCTTTTGCCGCTTTATTCGTAAATGTCACTGCATACACCGATCGAGGATCGTAAAATTGCTCGTCAATAAGATACTTAATTTTTTCGGTAATCACACGCGTTTTACCAGATCCGGCACCCGCTAATACCAATAGTGGCGTCTGGATATGATTAACGGCACTTGCCTGTTCAGGATTTAATTTCATACGTTTTTCTCAACCTTTTCCACAAACAACCTTGAAGAACATTGCCCGAAAAAAATGAAGGCTCAAGCATCTTGCTCAAGCCAACTTTCATGCACTAATAACATCTACCACAAATTTATGATCAATATTACTTTAATAAGAGCTGTTATATATAAAATCACATTGAATGCCTGAAACGCGATGCATCTTTTTTACAAAGCATTCTACCAATCCAGCGGCGTTTTCATCATCATTTTTCTTTAACGATTTATCGCAGATCGCTTCTTGATTGCTAGCGTGCAATTGATAAAAATACGCAGACTTTCTCTCCCGCCATACATCGCCTTTAAAATAAGCATTTCCAATTCAATTCATTGAGATGATTTAAAACCAATTACACCATTTCAAAATTACAATCATTTCGATAACTGCTAAAAAACTAAAAATGTCAATGATTCAATGAATTAAATCACTCGAGCTTGTAACAGATGATGCATATGGATTAACCCTAAAACAATACCATCCTTGACGACAGGAAGAGAGGTAATTCGTTTTGTTTCCATTAAATGCACTGCATCCACGGCCAATGCATCTGGTGAAATCGTAAAAGGTGTTCTTGTCATGCAATCAGCCATCGTCAACTCATGAACATCTTTCCCAGTCATCAAAGATCGACGAAGATCTCCTTCGGTGAAGACTCCAAGAAGATGATGCTTATCATCTACCGCCACTGATACCCCCAGAGGTTTTTGTGTCATCGCTAATAAGACATCTGTTAAAGAGCTGCTTTCCGCAATCGCTGCCAACTCTTCAAATGGTGCCATAATATCTTGTACCCGAAGCAACAAACGACGACCAAGCTTACCGCCTGGATGTGAAAAGGCAAAATCTTCTGAAGTAAATCCTCGCATCTCAAGAAGCGTTACCGCAACCGCATCCCCCATCGCTAATGCCGCTGTCGTACTTGCTGTTGGCGCAAGATTTAATGGACAAGCTTCACGTTCAACCTTGACTAATAGATGATAATTAGAAGCCCTCGCTAATGTGGAATCTTCATTCCCCGTCATTGAAACTAAGGGGATTTGGCGACGAGCCAAAATCGGTAAAATCGAAATAATCTCATCCGTTTCCCCCGAATTCGAGAGCGCTAACACGACATCAATTTCCGTTAACATCCCTAAATCACCATGACTTGCCTCTGCAGGATGCACAAAAAATGCCGGCGTTCCCGTACTTGCTAAAGTGGCAGCAATTTTATTTCCCACATGCCCCGACTTCCCCATTCCTGTCACGACAACGCGCCCACGACAATCTCTTAAGAGTTTACAAATTTCAACAAAGTTCGCATCAATTTCTGATTGTAGCGCTGACACAGCATCCGCTTCGATCTTCAATACCTCTTTCGCGCTCGCAATATAATTCTCTGCTGTTCTCTCTTTCATCTCAATCCTAAAGTTGCCTGATCATAAAAATGTTTCAATTATAACGCATCAATTTTTTTATCTAAAATTACTTCTTCTGCATTAATGTAACCTCTTTATATTCAAACGATTATTCATAACTCTAACAACTCTGCTAACACTCTTTGCCATCAAAACGTCATGATAAAAAGCCAATATTCTGCTTCATCTCGCCGCACACTATCTTCATACCTATTAATCCGATCACTTTTCAAACACATCACAAATATCCCCCAAAATGTATCCGATGGCATGGTAGCTCAGGCTTAAACTAGGTTATCGAAAATATAACAAGGTGCTATTATCTCGATGCTATTTGCCATATGCCCTCTTAGGAATTCTGTGATCGCACACCGTGACTCAGCCTCTCTAGACCAACAACAATCACAATCCTATACACCCCCAATATTAGCGACCACTCATGGCACTTTGATGCGAGATAGATGGCGGGCGCCCTATAGGACTCCGCTAAGCCTCTTATTGAAAATGATTCCCAAGTGAAATCTAATCCTATAAGATACTTATCAACGAATATAGATTATTTCTTATAATCATGACAACAGATCTAAACAGCGGGTCTAATAATCCATTCTCTAAAATAACAAGGAATTTTGACACTATGCTTAATGCCCTCGAAGAGAAACAAACACAACTTTACGCTTTGATCATTCTGATCGCGGTCATTATCGGTTTAAACTTCGCAGAATCACTCACCATTTTGCCCCAACTAATACCTTTTTCACTCGGCTTGCTGATGTTTAGTATGTTTGCACAGATTCCTTTCTTAGAGCTCAAACGAGCGTTCTCGCACCCTCAATTTTTCGTAGCACTATTTATGAGCAACTATGTCGTCGTTCCCTTAATCGTTTGGGCATTACTTCATAGCTTTTCACCCGACACCACGCTTAAAATCGGTATCCTATTAGTATTATTAACCCCTTGCATTGATTATGTTGTAGTTTTTACAAAGCTAGGTGAAGGTGATGCAACGCTGATGTTAAGCGTCACCCCATTTCTCTTCTTTACCCAAATCCTCTTACTACCGCTCTATTTCTGGTTTTTTATGGGCGAAGAAGTTCATAATATCATTACTATAACGCCCTTGATAAAAACCTTCATTTACATGATTTTACTGCCTTTTTGTGCCGCGATGTTATTACAGCTAAGTGCAACGAAATATCGTCTTTTTAATCAGACGCAAAATCTTCTGGCCTGGTTCCCAGTTCCTCTAATGGCTCTTGTACTCTTCCTAATCGTTGCCACCCAAATACCGATGATTTCGCAAAATATCGCTCAAATATCTGCCGTCATCCCGATCTATCTCCTCTTTATGATAATTGCATTCATAGCCGCCCTTTTAATTGGCAAAGTCATGAGTTTCTCTAGCAAAGAGATCCGAACACTGATCTACAGCACAGGCACTCGTAATTCACTTGCCGTTTTGCCATTTGCCTTTGCCCTTTCACCGAATATTGCCGGCATTGTTGCTGCTGTCATTGTGACGCAAACATTCGTTGAACTGATTGGGGAGCTTTTCTATACCAAAATCACCCCTTATATCTAACATTTATAATAGAGCTGCCCTAACCTTTCAATATCATTTTGATTGAAGAATATAGAGACTTTGTGGTGATTATTCGTTTTGGCTGTCGTTATATCATTTTTACATTCCCCTTTTAATAGGCTGACATCGGCGGATATAGGCGAAGTCATTATTGTTGATAGTCGATTGATAAGATCCTGCAAACATTCACTCTGATCATCTCATTCCTCATGCTTGTACTTTAAGTCAACTTTCATTAACTCATTTAAAGCTGACTTCACTATAATAGACTTCACTATAAATCAATCATAAATCAATGGACCCTATAATATGACGAATAGCCCTAAGGAAAACACCTCAAAAATCATCTTATATAGCACGCTTGATTGCCAGCTTTGCGAAATAGTTGAAGATCGTTTACAAACAGAGAATATTACTTATCAATATATTGATATTGTGCATGATGATGCTCTTATGGAAGCTTACGGTTGGTTTATTCCGGTGATCAAATGGGAAGATCAAATCTTCAAAAGCCCGCTAGATCTTGATGATATCATTGCTAAAATCAAAAAATAGTCCTATGCCCCCTAAGATCAATCTAACCTTTGACTAAAATAACATAAATGTAATATTTATCTTTGTTCGCAAATACATTTATGCAATAATAGCCTCATAAAATGTTTCAGTACCTATCATTGTATGTGCACTCAACACGCACCATCAACGCTAACGAATATTGAGGTTCATCTATGTTAATTGATCTCTATGTAAAAAACTTTGCCATCATTCAAGAGATGCAACTAGATTTCGCGCCTAATCTCACGGTTATCAGTGGGGAAACAGGTGCGGGAAAATCATTAACCGTCGATGCTCTTTCTATCGTTCTCGGTGGTAAAGCTGATGGTACGATGGTGTATCAAGGAGAGAGTCAAGGCGAGGTCATTGCCACTTTTGATATCTCAAATATTCCTAGAGCAAAAGCATGGTTAACAGAGAATTCCATCGGATTTGATGATGACCTCTGTATTGTTCGCAGAGTGATCGCGGCATCAGGTAGAACTCGAGGTTTCATTAATGGTCGAGCAATGCCACTCCATGCTTTAAAAAGTATCGGCGAGCGTTTAGTCGATATTCACGGACAACATGCCCATCAATCTCTAACAAGAGCAAATGCTCAGCGCCATCTTGTAGACCAATATGCGGGATGCACAGAAGAAGTCTCTGAACTTGCGACTTTTACAAGAGAGATGCAAGATTTTGAGACAAAACTCAATGAGCTCAAAAACCGTGATGAAAGCACCCAAGATCGCATTAACTTTCTCAAATTCCAACTTGCAGAATTTACCAGCGTTAAACCTCAAGAGGGGGAATGGGAAGAGATTAATCAACGTTTTGATCACCTTAATAACTTTGAATTACGAATTGCGGCAATTGAAGAGGCTGTGAATTATCTCGGTAATGAGGAACATGGCATTACACGGCAACTGGCACTGTTAGAACTATCGCTACAGACAATTGAAAATTTTGATCCAAAGGTTAAAAGCATTACTGACATGATCTCTAATGCCCTCATTCTTTGTTCAGAATCAGAGAATGAGCTCAGCGCTAAAATGGATCATGAAGGGTTTGATATTGAAGAGATGCGAAGTGTTGAATCACGCATGCAAGAACTTAATAGTCTAGCGAGAAAACATCGGATTGATCCTGAAAACCTTCTCATTAAGCAACATGAATTAGAAACAGAATTAAAATCTCAAGATGTTTCTGAAGAAGAAATTGAAGAACTCGAAGAAAAAATTAGCCAAATGAAGAAAACGTGGCAAGCCATGGCTGATGAGATTACCCAAAAACGCCTTGAAGCCATTAAAGAGCTAAACCTTCAAATTACAGCCTCTATGCAAGACTTAGCCATGGATGGGGGAAAGTTTGCCATCAATCCACTTCCCAATGTGCCTTATCATCCTTATGGTAATGAAGCGGTTGAATTTACAGTTTCAGCAAATCCCGGACAACCATTACAACCTCTAGGAAAAGTCGCTTCAGGTGGGGAACTTGCACGTATTAGCCTAGCAATCTCTGTCATCTTAAGCATGCGATCATCACTACCGACGCTAATCTTTGACGAGGTGGATACCGGCGTTGGTGGTGCTGTTGCCGAGATGATTGGTCGTCACTTACAAAACTTGAGTGTCGGTCGCCAAGTTTTCTGTGTAACACATCTCCCGCAAGTAGCGAGCTTTGGGCATCATCACTTTGTCGTCGCCAAAACAAAAGGTGAGAGCTCAACGACAACAGCGATCAAAAAACTAACTGAAAAAGGTCGAATTGATGAAATCGCGCGTATGCTCGGCGGTGTAAAACTTACCGATGCAACCTTCGATCACGCGAAAGAGATGATTGAGAATAATCGGGCAAAGTAACCTTTATTAAAAAATGGACGAATATTTCGGTACATGAAGGATCTAAAAATAAATCCAATTGATACTCTAAATAAGTGAAAAAACATCCTTTCAAAAAGTTAGCAATGCCGGATAGACAAATATAACGACTTAGAACTATCATGCGCCGGCATAAAGTAACAATCTCTACTTTACGACTAACATAAAATTGATAACCTTTGTAATTTAAGAAAATTCGCCCTAATTGCTGGCGCAAGATTGATAAAAGCATGCAAGCATTCGAACCAGCCAGGAAAATATCTCTAAAAGCACCTTTACCTTAGAAGATCATCAACCCTCACTCCTTAACATCACAACTTATGCGTTTGAATCTTAAATCCTAAATCACGATAAAGGCGATAACGATTGCGGCGCTCTTCTAATACTTGAGGATCTTGTATCATCACTTCAAAAAGTAGAGAATATTGCGATACTCGTTGGCACAAGATTTATTAAAGCCATGCCAACATTCGACCCAGCCAAGCAAATATCTCTAAAAGCACCTTTACCTTAGAAGATCATAACCCTTAACATCACAACTTATGCGCTTGAACCTTAAACCCTAAATCACGATAAAGGCAATAACGATTGCGGCTCTCTTCTAATACTTGAGGATCTTGTATCATCACTTCAAAAAGTAGAGAATATTGCGATACTCGCTGGCACAAGATTTATTAAAGCCATGCCAACATTCGACCCAGCCAGGCAAATATCTCTAAAAGCACCTTTACCTTAGAAGATCATAACCCTTAATATCACAACTTATGCGTTTGAATCTTAAACCCTAAATCACGATAAAGACGATAACGATTGCGGCTCTCTTCTAATACTTGAGGATCTTGTGTAATCACTTCAAAGATTCGAGAAAACTGCCCTTCTTTTGCCGCTTCCGGCACAATGGGATGGATATTCATTAAGAGCGAGCGCTTTTCTAAATCCCACATACGATCCGCAAGATAGATAAAATCATAATCGTTAATATCTTCTTCCGTTTCGATCAAGGCATGTGGCAAAAAATCTACATTGGGAACCTCCCATAATTTCCGATCGATCGCCCGAAGCATCTCTAAATTATCACTATAAAGCAGAGCCGGCTCATTTGCTTGATACGCTTTCTCCATCAACTTAAGAAGCAGCTTCTCACGTGCCGCTTCATTGCTTGTTGGTAATACATAAAAACTGACTTCAACTATCGCTTTCATCGCTTTTAACTCTTTCCTTATCACTTCATTTGTATAGCATTATCTATTCGATGAAACCGATCACCAGTTCCTAAAAGACTGTTCTGGTTTCAGACAATCAAGACTTGTAATTTTTAACCAATGAATATCTGCATTTTTTCTCGTTTAACGGTAAAATAATACCATTTAAATTCTGGAAAAATAAGCAAACAATGAAATTTGAACTTCTCAAGACAGATGGCGCTGCTCGCCGTGGTCGTATTACTTTTGAACGTGGCACGATTGAAACACCTATCTTTATGCCGGTTGGAACCATCGCTACAGTCAAAGGGGTGACACCACAAAACCTTAAAGATATGAATGCCCAAATTATTTTAGGTAATACATTCCATCTTTGGTTACGACCAGGTCTTGATGTCATTAAAGCTCATGGAGATCTTCATGACTTCATGAAATGGGATAAACCAATCCTTACGGATTCTGGTGGCTTCCAAGTATTCTCGCTCGCTGAGCTACGAAAAATCGAAGAGAAAGGGGTCACCTTCCGCTCCCCATTTAATGGCGAAAAACTCTTCTTAGATCCTGAAAAATCGATGGAGATCCAACGCGTTTTAGGCTCCGATATCGTCATGGCTTTTGATGAATGTACGCCATACCCAGCAACTTATGAACAAGCCAAAACTTCCATGGAGCTTTCTATGCGCTGGGCAAGACGTTCTAAAGATGCCTTCGTACAACAAGAGAATCCAAACTCGCTCTTTGGTATTGTTCAAGGAAGTATGTTTGAAGATCTTCGTGAACAATCGCTCGATGCCCTGACAGAAATCGACTTTAACGGATATGCGATTGGCGGTTTAGCAGTAGGTGAACCGAAAGAGGAGCGTGATCGTGTTTTAGAGTTCTTAGATCCTAAAATGCCTAAAGATAAACCTCGCTATCTTATGGGGGTGGGAAAACCTGAAGATCTTATTGAGGGTGTTAAGCGAGGCGTTGATATGTTTGACTGCGTCATTCCTACTCGTAATGCTCGTAATGGACACCTCTTTACACGCTTTGGGGATATTCGAATCAAAAATGCTCGTTATGATCTTGATACTCGCCCATTAGATGAAACATGCGATTGCTACACTTGCCAAAACTTCTCAAGATCATACCTTCGCCATTTAATTCGTACCAAAGAGTTACTCGGTGCACATCTTGCAAGTATTCATAATCTGCACTATTTCCTCTGGCATATGCAACAGATTCGCGATCATATTGATGCCGGTACATTCAACGATTACTATCAGCAGTTCTACAGAGAGCGGGCGATGGTTGACGAAGAAAATAAGTAACCTAAAAAGGTCTCCTAAAAGGATTATTAGATAAATGAAGCTCATTAATCGCTATATTCGGCGCGAAATTCTTTCCACTTTTGCGGCTGTTTTATTGGTATTGATTGCCATCTTGCTCGTACAACGTTTGGCATTCTACCTCAATCAAGTGATTAATGGGTCTCTCTCACAATCTGCTGTTTTTTCACTCTTAGGCTTACAGATTGTTCGATTTATTACAGAACTTTTACCACTAAGCTTTCTGCTCGCATCCATCTTAGCCTTTGGCCGTCTTTATAAAGATAGCGAAATGACAGCTTTGTATGCATTAGGAATGCCGGTAAAAAGACTCTACCGCATCTTATTACAGATCGGAATTCCCCTGAGCTTTTTAGTCCTTATTTTAAATTTTTGGATTGTTCCTGAAATTGCTCAAATTCAAGAAATCGTCTTAAAAAAGGCCCGAGAAGAAGCTCAACTGACCATTCTTAAACCAGGTGTATTTCAAGAGTTTGCAAGAGGAAAACATACCATCTATGTCCAGTCAATCAATGGTGAAACAGGCTCATTAGAAAAGATTTTTATTAAAAGCCGGGAAGGTAATGACGCAAAAGTCATTACCTTTGCCGATAAAGGCACACAGGAAATTGATGAGAACAATGTCCGCTTTGTGATCTTAGAAAATGGCTCTCGAACAACAAGTAATGCCGACTACCATGAAGTTATCTACTTTGATACGCTTCGCATCAGGCTAGATGTTGATCGCTCTGATTCTTGGCCTAAAGCGATTGCATGGAGTGCAAAAGATGTGATCTTTGGTGACACCGTTCTAGAGAAACGAGAGCTTCAAAGACGCTTATCAGGCCCCATTTCTATCTTTATGCTCATCCTCCTGATTCCGGCATTATCACATTCAAAACCCCGCCAGGGGCGTTTTAATAAGTTAATTTTAGGCGTTATTTTTTATGTCTTTTACTTTAACTTACTCGGAATGGGATTATCGTGGATGAAAAGCGGCAAAGTTAATCCTGATATTGGACTCTGGTGGATACACGCCATCATGTTCCTCTTTGCATTTTATATTTATAGACGCTATAACCGATCGCTCTAGCGATAATTTCACATGAGGATTTTATGCTAAAAATCGATCAATATACTTTTAAAACATCCCTACTTTTTACACTTTTCTGCTTATTGCTGCTGATTATTATTGAATCATTCTTCACCTTCCTGAATGAATTACAAGATCTCGGGGATGATCATTACCAACTCAGCAACATGATGCTCTATATCCTGTATGATATGCCGGCAAGAGTCTATCGTATCTTTCCGATGGCCCTTCTTTTAGGGACTCTACTTGGTCTTGGACAACTGGCAAGCCATAATGAACTAACCGCGATTAGAACTGCCGGATTTAGCAAAGCACGAACACTTCGTGGAGCCATTTACACCACACTCGTATTAAGCTTTACGATTGTTCTTATGGGAGAGTTTATTGTTCCCTTAAGTCATGAAAAAGCAATGATTGAGAGCCAAAGAGATAGCTCAGGAAAAGGGTTTTGGGCAATAGATGGGAACTATATCGTAGAGGTTAAATCAATAGAGAACCTTACCTTAAAAGATGTAACTGTTTATGAACCACAAAAGGGTGCACTCCATAGACTAATTCAAGCTCCTTATATGGAACTCATTAATGACCAATGGGTAATGCCTGAACTCGCAGAAACAACCTTTACAGAACAACGAATCACTACTGAAATCCTTAACAACCTTACCCTTAAGACGCACATTGATGAATCTGCGTTAACAGCGCTCATCAATGACCCTGAATATCTCTCTAGTCGAAGTCTTTGGCGCTTTATTGGTTATCTTGATGATAACAGTTTAGATAGTAGCGAATATCGCTTAGCTTTCTGGGCAAAAATTTTCAACCCACTCACCAATATCTCGATGATCCTCATTGCTGCGCCACTTGTGTTTGCACAGCAACGCCGTCAAGGTATTGGTGAACGTGTCCTTATTGGTGTTATCTTAGGACTAATCATCTATCTCACAACACAGATGCTCGGACACTTTATTCTATTATCAGGATTTCCTCCGATTCTTGGTGCACTATTCCCCACCGTTCTTGCGATCACCCTGGCTTATCTACTCTTTAAGCTTTTACCCTAAAATTTCCCCTGAAATTTCGGACCTTAAAAAAAGCCCAAATCTTAAAGTATTTGGGCTTTTGGTAATACTCTATTTTTGATAATAATCCATTAATCACGATCTAAATCTAAAGTCTGCTAAATATTCAAAACTTCATGACAATAGCCCCCCTGAAAACAGTATCAGCGCACAGATGGACTCATTAGAAATAAATCAGCACCTCATATTATCGATAGTTATGAATTACAGCTTAACTAAATAGGGTGATAAAGCTCTTTCAATCTCCTCTTTCAGTACAGTGACTAGTGCTGGGTCTTGTTCTGTTTCGATATTGATGCGTAGATAGTTTTCAGTATTCGATGCCCGAATATTAATTCGCGCCCTTTCGAGTCGTAAACTCAAGCCATCTATTAGATCACTCTTTAGAGTACGTGCTTTAAATAGCGCATCTAAATGAGCGATCACCGCCTGTGAGTCGATCACTTCATAATTGAGTTCACCACTACACGGATAGAGTGCTCTAGCTTCTGCGACCAAATCGCCTAATGACATCTCTTTTCGTGCCAATAAACTCGCTATCAACAGAAATGGTATCATTCCTGAATCGCAATAGTGAAAATCCCTAAAATAATGATGTGCGCTCATCTCCCCGCCATAGAGCGCTGAAAACTGTCGCATTGTTCGCTTCATAGGAGAATGCCCTCCCGCAGAAATAATAGCGCTACCGCCAGCAGACTTTATCGCAGACTTACTATTGAGCGTCTGCCTTGTATCGAGAACGATTGACTCCCCAGGACTCTCTTGCAAGAGCTCTGTTGCAATCAACCCGACCATATAAGAGCTATCGATAAAGCGCCCTGTTTCATCAAAGAAAAAACAGCGATCAAAATCCCCATCCCAAGCCACTCCGAAATCAGCATTATTGGTAATTACGGCATCTTCAGTCGCAGCTCTACGTTCAAAAAGAAGCGGGTTTGGTACACCATTTGGGAATGTTCCATCAGGTTCATGATGCACTTTGATAATATCAATAGGCAGAAACTCTTCCAAAAGATCAATCACCTTTCCGGCACACCCATTGCCACTATTACAAACAACTCGAAGACGTTTTTTCTCAGATGGACTTCCCTGCAAATATTCGGGAATAAATCGTAATAAGGCCTGAATATAAGGTTCAGCATCATGATATTCTCGAAGCAACCCTCGATCTTTCGCCCGTGGTAAATCCCCAGATTCGATGCGATCTCTTAAAGCCATTAGCCCAGAATCGAGACTAATAGGCTCTGCGCCTCTCCCCACCAGTTTAAAACCATTATGGTTTTTAGGGTTATGACTCGCCGTAATCATAATACCGCCATCAGCCTGATGAAAAACGGTATTAAAATAGACCTCTTCTGTGCCACAAATTCCTAAAGAAATCACATCACCACCAGCATCTAAAATACCCGCAATGAGCCTCTCTAATAATACAGGGCTACTTTCACGAATATCTCGTCCTACAATTATTGTTGTTGCCTGATACTCAGCAACAAAAGCAAGACCTAGCGCGTAGGCTAGGTCTTCATTAATATCCCGCGGATACTCACCGCGGATATCATAGGCTTTAAAAGCTTTTATTGTCATTGTTCAAATGCACTCTAATGACTAGTCAAATGGGTCTCTTAAAACAAGCGTTTCATTACGATCAGGACCGGTTGAAATAATATCTACAGGTACTTTTACGAGTTCTTCAAGACGTTTAATATAGTTTTGTGCTGCTTGTGGCAAGGCATCAAAAGACATAACACCAACAGTACTTTCACTCCAACCTGGCATTGACTCATAGATAGGTGTACAACGAGCAAAGTTCTCAGCCCCATAAGGAGGATAGTTAACCACTTCACCATCTAAGTTATAGCCTGTACAGATTTTAACTTCCTTCATACCATCTAAAACATCTAGTTTGGTTAAGCAAAGCCCTGTTAGACTATTGATATCAATAGAACGCTTCAATACTGGTACATCAAACCAACCACAACGACGCGCACGTCCTGTTACAGAGCCAAACTCATGTCCACGCTCTGCTAAACCTTGTCCAATCTCATCTGTTAACTCTGTCGGGAAAGGACCTGATCCTACGCGAGTCACATAAGCTTTCACGATTCCTAAAACATAATCAAGCGCAAGCGGCCCCACTCCTGTACCTGTTGCTGCACCACCTGCTGAGGTGTTACTAGAAGTCACAAAAGGATAAGTTCCATGGTCAATATCCAAGAACGTTCCTTGCGCCCCTTCAAACATTACTTTAGCACCCTGATCGCGAAGTACTTTAAGATCGTAAGAGACATCTGAAACAAGAGGTAGTAAGCGTTTTGCTAATTCCATCGTTTCATTGTAAACATCATCGACAGAGAGCGCTTCTTTTCCAAGATAATTTACCAAGACAAAGTTATGATACTCCATCACAGCTTCTAACTTTTGACGGAAGACTTCTGGGTAGAAGAGGTCTGCCACTCGAATAGCACGACGCGCGACTTTATCTTCATAAGTAGGACCAATACCACGACCGGTTGTTCCAATCTTATTTTTTCCTAGTTTCTCTTCACGAGCTTGATCGATTGCTACATGGTAAGGCATCACAAGCGGGCAAGCCTCTGAAACTTTAAGGCGCTCATCAACGTTAATCCCACGACTTAATAACTCATCCATTTCACTTAAAAGTGCAGCTGGTGAAAGAACAACGCCATTACCAATGTAGCAGGTAACATGTTCACGTAAAATTCCAGAAGGAATTAAACGAAGTACCGTTTTCTCTCCGTTAATTACAAGTGTGTGCCCAGCATTGTGGCCACCCTGAAATCGAACAACGGCTACAGCTTTATCGGTCAAAAGGTCAACAATTTTCCCTTTACCTTCGTCGCCCCACTGCGTTCCGATAATAACAACATTATTACCCATTTAAGTTTTTCCTCATGAAAATGAATAAGGCGTCATATAAAATGTCGTACGCCTTAGTTTTAAAAATTACTATTTTTGCTGAAAGTGCTTAAAGAAATCACTATCAGGGTCGAGAATCAGAAGATCCCCACTATTTTGGAAGGCATTACGATAAGCCTCTAAACTACGATAGAATGAATAGAAATCAGGATCCTGCCCATAAGCCTTCCCATAAATCGTTGCAGCGCCGGCATCCCCTTCACCTCGAATCTTCTCTGCTTCTTCATAAGCATTTGCAAGAAGAATGACACGATTACTATCCGCTTCCGCAACTTTTTCAATATAAGCCGCTTCCCCTTTTGAACGTAATTCTGTCGCAACACGCTCACGCTCTGTTCTCATTCGATTAAAGACGTTATCTGTCACATCATCTGGAAGCTCTACACCATTAATCCGAACATCAATGATCTCTACACCATACTCTTTCGCTTCTACAGAGAGTGCGACTAAAATCGTTTTTTCAATCTCTTGACGCACCGTATTATTGAGATCAATTTCTTGGCCTGCAATCACTGGCACAACATTCTCTTTACTACGAATAACGATATCAACATCTTCAGATTGTACTTTTTTCAAAGTATTTTCATCAAGCGTTAAAGCATCACTCGGCTTATCTACGACAATGACATTCTCTTGCTTCACAGCATCTGCCGTTTTAAGAGCGACGGTTCCACCTACAACGGTTTGAACATCACGTTTACCAAATGCTGCTCTAAAGTTATTTTTAACAATGGGTTCAAATAAACGATTGAAAACCCCTGGGTTTCCCGCCACTTTTTGATAATACACTTCAGGATCCGTCACACGCCATTTAATAAAAGTATCAACAATTAAGTTTTTCTTTTCTGAGGTTAAAAATGGCTCAGGTGGCGTGTCTAAGGTCTGAATTCGACCATCAAAGATCCGAACATTATCAATAAGGGGCATTTTAAAATAGACTCCCGGCTCATCATAAATTGCCACGATACGACCAAAGCGTAACTGCAATCCTTTTTCCCACTCTTTCACCACCACAAGGGAGCTACTTAAGATGATCAGCGCGATGATAACAATCGGTAAAACTACTCGCGTTAAAATTCTCATATCTCTGTCTCTTCCTCTCTATAATTATCGGGTGATGCGCGCACGACTTCTTGAGTCATTCACATTACTCGGCTGAACCTGAATCACGGATTCTTTAGTATCGCTTTTCGGTGCTACAGCATCAGTTTTAGGAGTAGATGAGCGATTGTCGTTATTTGAGGCATTATTAGTCCCCATGTTTCCTGTCATCTTATCCAGGGGCAACATCATCAAATTATTACTATCAGACCCCATATAGAGTTTGTTACTGTTTTGTAATACTTCTTCCATATTCTCTAAATAGAGACGTTCACGAGTGACCTCTGGTGAGACTTGATAAGCGGCATATAGTCGGTTAAAGCGTTCAGCCTCTCCTCGAGCTTGTGCCATTTTACTATCGCGATACGCCTCAGCTTGACGTAACACACGTTCAGCTTCCCCTCGCGCTTCTTCATGAACCTTACTCTGATAAGCATTAGCCTGGTTAATACGGCTCTGTTCATCTTCACGAGCACGAATAGCATCCGAGAAAGCATCTTGTACTGCTGAAGGCGCTTGCGCATCCTCTAAGTTCACGTTCGTAATTACTAGGCCGATTTCGTAATTGTTTAAAATACTTTGAGCCAGCTCTTTCACTTCTTGCATTAACTGCTCACGACCATCCGTTAAAATATCATCCAGCGTCGTTTGCCCTACACGTTCGCGAGTGGCACTATCGACGACTTCTTTTAATGTTTTATCAGGATCTACAGAAGTAAACCAATATTGCATGGGTTTATCATTATTAATCTGATATTGCACTTCCACACTTACATCAACTAAGTTCTCATCCTTCGTCAACATCGCCGCGCGGCGGTTACCTTTTGCAATGGATCCTATCTTCTGTGAGAAACGACGTTGAATATCGATAATACGATGATCTCCAATCGGGCTTGGTAAGCGCCATCTTAAGCCGGGATCTTTCGTTGCATGATACTGACCTAAAAGAAGCTCTACCCCTTTCTGCCCTGCATCAATCGTATAAAATCCTGTAGCTAACCAGCCACAGAGTAATACCGCACCGCCCAGAGCAATATATTTTCCTAAACCTTGCGGTTTGTGTCCATGACCACCTTTCCCACGGAAAGCGCCACCTAATTTCTTAAAGATCTCATCTAAATCAGGACCCGAACCATTATTTTGTCCACGAGGCTTTTGACCATCATTTCCTGATGGACCACCTTGACTATCCTTAGGCTCTTGCCAAGCCATCTCTAAGTTATCTTTTCTCATTTAATCCCTTTGACTACAGATCTTACCGAAATTTGTACTTTCAACTCGACAAGATACCAATTTTTTACCTGTTTTGCACCTATAGATATCGTTCGAAATAAACAGATGCTGATGGCATCTCTTTTAATAACCTTTTTATACGATATTTTGCAATATAAAGGTGAAGTTCAAACTCCCCTTTCTCGCCAAAGGATTCATTCTTTACCGCATCCAAAGCATACAGCTCAGCACGCAGACGACCTTCACTTGGCGGAAGGGTCACCTTCATCTCTAAATGCCCTTTTTGAAAATGGGTCGCAATCCCTTCTAATAAGAGATCAATCCCCTCTCTCTTTTCAACAGATACCCAAACAGCATTCACTAAACCATCTTCATCTTCTGAGATATGGGGACTAATTTCTGGATTTAAATCAATTTTATTAAAAACTTGCAAGCGAGGAACTTCATCCGCCCCAATCTGCTCTAGAACTTTATCTACTTCACGAATTTTAAGCTCTCGTTCAGGATCTGCGACATCAATCACTTCCAGTAACAGGTCAGCTTCCACCGCTTCCTGTAGCGTTGATTTAAATGCCTCAACCAAATCATGAGGCAGCTTAGAAATAAATCCGACGGTATCTGCTAAAACCGTTCGCCCAACATGCTCAATATCTAAAGCTCGATGTGTAGGATCAAGCGTCGCAAACAACTGATCTTGCACATAAACGCCAGCATCAGTAAGCATATTAAAAATAGAGGATTTTCCCGCATTGGTATAACCTACCAATGCGATCGTGGGAACTTCATTCCGCTCTCGTGATACACGCCCTTGATAGCGCATTTTCGTTACGGTTTCTAAGCGTTTTTTCAGCTGTCGAATACGGTCATTAATCACGCGCCGATCCATCTCAAGACGCGTCTCTCCAGGCCCACGAAGCCCGACAGCACCACCTCTTTGCTGCGATAGATTAGTATGTTTTCTAACTAGTCGTGTGGATAATCTTGTCAGCTGCGCCAACTCAACCTGCAGCTTTCCCTCAAAGCTTTGGGCTCTTTGCGCAAAGATATCTAAAATTAATCCGGTACGATCCACAACTCGTACGCCACACAAAGCCTCTAAATTTCGATTTTGGCTTGGCGTTAACTCATGATTTACCAAAACAACATTGGCATCATAAGCCTCAATAGCATCTTTGACTTCGTCTGCTTTGCCGGTTCCTAAAAAATATTTATGATGAGGGGTTTGCCGCGTTCCTGTAATACAGCATTCAATCGTAACGCCTGCGGAAGTAACAAGTTCCTTAAACTCCGCCAGATCACCATCTTCACTCTCCGGCATTTCTAAAGAAACAATAATCGCTCTATCGTCAGAATGACTAAACTCTTCAACTATATGACTCATTATTTAGAGTACACACCTCATAAAATTAATTAATGAAATTCAATATCTTTATTTCACAGCATTAAGACAGCCCTATCAACCCCACTCTCATCAGGGAGATTGATAAGGATAAAATAACAACGAACGTGAGACACCGAAAACTTCGATTTTTTTTGATAACGGTGAGAGATCAAAGCCTCTTTTCACATTATCAATAAGCCTCAGTGGCAAACCAGAAATCTACGCTTCTGAATCACCAGCTGCATCTAACTCTGTTCCGAGGTTCACATTACGTGCCGGAACAATAGTCGATACCGCATGCTTATAAATCATTTGACTCACATTCGATCTTAATAAAATTACAAACTGATCAAATGATTCAATTTGTCCTTGCAGTTTAATACCGTTAATTAAGAAAATTGAAACAGGGACTCGCTCTTTACGGAGCAAGTTTAGAAAAGGGTCTTGGAGGGATTGCATTTTTGCCATTTTTATTCTCACTTATTTGTTCTTATCTTCATACATGATGAGTTCTTTATTGTTTATAGCACTTCGCTACAAGAAAGCCGACTCTATTTTATCATAACCC
>JASLEF010000158.1 GCA_030151245.1 Ignatzschineria sp.
TCTGAAATTCGTGGTCAGCTTCGTTTTTGGTGGCGAGTCTTGGCTAGAAATCTTTGGATGAAAGAGCAGTCTGATAAAGAGATTCAAAAGGCGGAGTTTAAGCTTTGGGGCGGTGGTACGAGTGAGCAGTTTGCGAGTAAAGTTTTTGTGAAGGTTAATAACACATCGGAAGTTTTATTAAAATCTTATACTGATTATACGTCAAAAAATCCAGCATTAAGTTATGTGTTTTTTCCTGCTGATAACGATAAAGATGAGCAGAACCAAGTTAAAGAGTGCCTTCTTTTGCACGCAAATTTCACTTGGACATTATTCATAAAATTTGATGCTAAGTTAGCCGATGATTCAAAAAAACAAGTCGTCGAAACAATTCGTTGGTGGAGTCAGTTTGGAGGATTGGGCGCCCGCTCTCGACGTGGAACAGGGGCTTTTATCGTTGAAGCTGCAGATGAATTGTTAAATCCAGTTTTATCCTCTGTTACAGAAGAAGAGGCTAAAAGTGCAAATTGTATTTTATCATTGAAGAATAGCCAACCTGATGCGATTAAAGCTTGGAGTACGGCAGTTGAGAAATTAAAAAAGTTTCGTCAAGCACCTCCAATAGGACGTAATCAACAACAAAATTCAAAACGTCCAGGCCGTAGCCGTTGGCCTGAGCCTGATGCTATTCGTCGTATTCAAAACACACATGCACAGAATCATGAGCCAGAACATAAGGCTGGCGATATTTTTCCTCGAGGATTGTTTGGAATGCCGGTGATATTTGACTTTGGTAAAAATAATCATAAAGAACCTAATATCACGACTCTTCAGCCAATTGGTAAAGAACGTATGAGCAGTCCTTTAATACTACGACCTTATTATGATCGCGCTACACAAAAATATGCACCTATGGCATTACTATTACCGTATCAAGATCTGTTATCGATGGAGGTTGATTTAAAAGGTTCTCGAGCAAATTCTGTAAAACTTTGGGAGCCAGGAAAAGAAGATTTAATTTCGCCCATTAAAGATAATGTTGGCACTAATCCTCTCGACGCATTCATGAACTATTTTCAAAAAGGATAATTGTAGATGAACCAATATGTTGTCATTTTATCAGTTGGCCCTGTGCAAACATTTATTGCATCCGCTCGCCGAAGTCGCGATTTATGGAGTGGTTCATGGTTATTATCAGAGCTTGCGAAAGCGTGTGCTAAGAGTTTATACGATGATCAAGCGATGTTGATTTTCCCAACGGTACAAAATCCAGAGCAAGACTTAGCCGATAATAGTGAGTTTTCCGTGGGAAATAAAATTCAAGTGATTGTCAAAGCCGATAATCCATCTGCTATTGTAGAGATCGTCAAGAAGGCGAAACAAGCTGTACAAGATCGTTTTCACCGTGAAGCGATTAAAAGTTTAGGTGAGTTGGTAAAGTTTAAAAACATTGTGATTCGAGATGACATCTGGTCGGCTCAAATCTCTGACTATGTCGAAGTCCAAGCCGCTTGGGCAAAATTCTCTGATAATGATTATAGTGATGCCGTAAATCGAGCAGGAAGTTTGTTAGCGACTCGTAAAGCGACCCGTGATTTTAAGGCATCGCCAGCGACATCAGCGCGTGACTCCAAATTCATGCTCCCTAAGTCGTCATTAGATGGTGCAAGAGAAACTGTTTTACCCAAAGAATTTGATCGTAAAAGTACGATGGCACGAAAATTATCATTGTCGGATGGTGAACAACTCGATAGTGCGGGACTCATTAAGCGTTTAGGTGGTAATGTTGATCAGTTCACGCCTTATACGAGAGTTGCCGCACATCAATGGTTAGAAAATTTAAATGATGAGGAAGCTGAATCTTTAGGTGAAGCTTATGAGACGTTAGTTAAGTTAGGATTAGCGACAAGAGTATCTGGCAATAAGGGATGTTACGCGAAATTTCCTTATGATGGTGAATCGCTTTATTCATTCCGAATTGAAGCCGTATTACAAAAATATCGTAAAGATCCAGAAGCATTAGATGCTTATAAATACTTGCAAAAGACCTTAAAACCATTGTGGAAAAAATATGGCGAACCCTGTCGTTACAGCGCTCTATTACTCGCTGATGGCGATAGGATGGGGGAATTATTAGATAAAGCAACGACTGTTGAGGCCCATCAAACGATAACTCTCGCATTGTCTCGTTTTGCAAGTTCTGTAGAAGATATCATGCGAGAATTTAAGGGGCATCGCATTTATGCGGGCGGTGACGATATTTTAGGATTTGTACCGTTAGATCAAGCGTATGATTGTGCTAAAGCCTTGGCTAAACAGTTTGAGAAAGCTTTATCAGGTGGCGCCAAAGAGTTAGGGGCTGATAATCCGCCCACGTTATCTGTCGGATTAGCGATTACACATATTATGACCCCACTTGGGCATATTAGAAGCTTGGCGCAACGTGCAGAGAAAAAAGCGAAAGGAGATCATGAGAAAATTTATCAACAAAGAAATGCGCTAGGGATCACATTGGCAGTGCGTTCAGGTTCAACGACCGATATGCGCCTGCGTTGGGATGATGAAAAAGCGCACCAAGCTTTTCATGATTGGGTTCAGTATTATTCAGAGGGATTATTAACAAGTCGTGTTGCCTATGATACGCGAGAAGTATATTTACGAACTAATTTCCTAGTGAAAGATACACCAGATGAAAAAATATTATTGGGAAATATTCGTACAGCTGAATTTAAACGTATGTTAAAACAATCTCAAACAGCGAGTGGTAAGGAGATTCCAAAAGAGATTATTACTCAATTAGAAAATCGACTTAAATACTTGAATGGCTTTAAAGAGAGTGAAGAAAATAACGTTGAACCCTTGGATCTAAAAGATTGTAGATTTGATTTCAATGGTATGGATGATCTAGCAACCGAATTAATCATCGCCCGTTGGTTATCGGTTAAAACACAAAAAGATTTAGGGAGAATTTAAGATGTCCAAACAGAGTTATTTAATTAGACCTTTATCCCCACTTGTTTTTGGTAATGGTAAACCGTTTGATGCACAATCTGAAGCCTCGGATATTGTTTTTCCTTTGCCATCAAGTGCGGCAGGATTATTACGTTCGCAATTTTTACAGCAAAATAAATTAACCCTGCATAAAGCAGATACGCATTTGAAGCTTAGTGAAGATGATTATGTAAAGCTGCAAGCAATGAAGCAAGCGGGCCCATTTTTAGCAGAAATTTTAGAAAATGGGCAATACAACTTATTTGTTGCCAAGCCTGCCGATGCCCTTTATTTCTTAGATAAAAAAGACCAAAAAATAAAACTGGTACGTTTACAACCTCAAAGAATGCCTGAAGATGCCGGCTGTGATCTACCAAATGGTTTACTCCCTGTTATGATGGATTCTCATATTAAGGGGAAGCCCCAAAAAGGGGTCATATTTTGGCATATTGAAGATAGTATCGCCTGGCAAAATGGTGAAGCTCTGACTTATGAGCAAGTTAACGAAAAAGGTGTGCAATCTCTACCGATTGATGTCAGAACCCATGTTGCCATTGATGATGAAACGCTTTCATCTGAAGAGGGCCGATTATTCCAAAGTATTGCTTATGATCTAGGTGCGACTAGAAAAGAGAACTATAAAGGCTGGGAGGAGCGGAGTTATGGCTTCTTGCTATTAGGTGATCAAGATTTACAAGGAAGTCTTGTGAAATTTGGGGGGGAAGGACGTTTATCTGAGATGAATCCGGTTACACCTCACTCGTCTTTAGTTCTTAATGATGTCATCGTGGCAGAGATTCAAAAGAGACAAGGAATTAAACTAATGTTATTAACACCTGCTATTTTTGGTAATGGTTATCTGCCTGCTTGGCTAGATGAAACCTCCATGCAAGGCATACTCCCACATACCAGTATTCAAGTGCAATTAAAGGCGTGCAGTATGGATCGGTGGATTCCTGTATCAGGTTGGGATATGCAAGAACACAGTCCAAAAGCGATGCGTAAAGCTGTAGCCGCTGGCGCTGTTTATTGGTTTGAAATAATGAGTGGTGATCCACAAGAGCTAACACGATTAATGATGCAATCTGTGAGTGATGATCAGCAAGATCAACATGATGGGTTTGGCATTGTTAGTATCGCACCTTGGGCAAAAATTTAAGTAAATCATTAATTATAAAATTGATTAGGAATATTATTATGAAAGCAAGAGTTTTTCATTTACAAGCATTAACGGCTCTACATGTCGGAACAGGGCAAGGCGTGGGCGTGGTTGATTTACCAATCGCACGTTCTAAAGCGACTCATCTTCCAATTGTTCCTGGTTCAGGCATTAAAGGGGTGATGCGTGATGAGTTTCCAAAGCCTGAAAACTATGAAGGTGATTTTAATAAGCTCAAAACTACGCTGTTTGGTCCCTGGTCAATCGATGAGACAAGTTTTGCAGGATCACTCATGTTTAGTGATGCCAATTTATTGATTCTTCCCATTCGTTCTTTTGCCGGAACCGTGGCATATGCTACCTGCCCATTTATCTTAAAACGTTATGCGCGTGATTTAGGGATTGCATTACCTATTTTAAGCTTAAAAGAGATTGAAGCCGCGGTGACCAGTAACACTGTATTGGAAGTATCTAATCATAAAATTGCCTTAGAAGATCTTGATATTGATTCAAATTATACCGATGGCGTGGATGATTGGTCTGCTATGATCGCAGAGATGCTTTACCCTGAATCAACTGAAAATTTTGATGATTGGCGTAATGCATTTAAAGATCGTTTTGTGATTCTGCCCGATGATATCTTCTCATTTTTAGTGGATACTGCGACTGAAATTAGAACACGGATTCGGATTGACCGTGATACTCGTATGGTACAAAAAGGTGCATTGTGGTCGGAAGAGAATTTACCTACTGAGTCGGTTTTATGGGGAGTTTTAGGGGTTAATAAAGCCTTTGATAAAAGCGGAAAAAGCGCTGAAGAACTAGCAACCTATCTACCCGCTCAAGAAATGACTATTCAATTAGGTGGTAAACATACCGTTGGCCGTGGTTTATGTCGTTTACTAATCAACAACAATGATCATAAGGAGTAAACCATGAAAATACGGACTCAAGATTATGCTAAACGAGCCTATCCACTGGTTTCTGCTGTGCAACAAGCAGGTGTTGAAGAAAAATATCGTACCTTAGCGTTAACATTTCCAACGATGATTATGCAAAATGGTCTGTCACAAGCTATTGGTTTCTTAATGGCGAAAGACAAAGAAGAGCATCGCGAGATTTTACAGCATATTGCATGTCTTTTAAATAACCCTGATGGTAAGGCATTGTATGAAATTATTTTGAAATCGAATATTACGCAATATCAACTATTGACACGTCGTGCAATTGAGGCATCTTCGTGGCTTAAGCGTTACACACAAGCCTTGTTAGTGAGCAAACAATAAAGGGTAAATGTATGCAATTAGTGAGAAATAATTTAAAACCTTTGATTCAGTTATCGAAGTTAGATAGTGCTCATGCAGGATTATTGATACAGCGAGGTCTAACGGTTTGGGAAGAGGGTGAGAAGCCCGAGAAAGCTAGATTAATTGAACGGATTAGTAAAATTAAAGTCCCTGATTTTTATGAACTTGCGTTTGATCGTTGGTTTACGTTGACTCAGTCAGAGAATTTTTCCCATCTTGCCGCAAAAGTAGATGGCCGATTATTCACTGGGTTAGCCTTGGGTGGTACTTTAGAAACAGGTATGACAACACATCATACTTATGGCACGCCACTTTTAGCAGGTTCTAGTATTAAAGGGGCAACACGTGCTTATGCAGAATCCATCGGTCTACCATTAGAACTTATTCAAGTACTTTTTGGTAGTGGTGATGAGCAAGATGATGAGAGTGACAAAGTCGTCGGTTCATTTGTTTGGCACGATGCTTGGTGGATTCCTCGTGATACAACCGTCAATCCGTTTGTGAAAGAGGTGATTACAGTTCACGAGCAAGATTATTATTCTGAAAACTCTGCAACAGCCGAC
>JASLEF010000159.1 GCA_030151245.1 Ignatzschineria sp.
TGATTCACGACTTCATAAACTGTTTTACCACCGGCAATATGATCTCGGTGAATCACATTTAAACGAATCGTCCCAAGCGAACTATCTTCACGCTGCACCTCCACTTTTGCGATACCATTTTCACCAGAGAGCCATTTTGCCGCATCAAAAAAGTTAGAAAACTGTAACTGCGTTTGTACTCGGCGAAACTCCCCATCTGTTAATGGCTTTCCATCTAAGATCGCTAAGTTATTTCGCTCTAATATCGTGCGAAAGTTTTGCCAAAGTGAATCCTCAGTCGTTAAATCTGGTCGATAAGTCCATTGTGATTCACCGGCAACTAACTGTGCAATTAATCGATCTTCTATCTCTCTTTCACTGGTAAACTTCTTCACTTTAATCGCATCCTTTCAGTTAAAGCTTCTGCTTAATAACGCTTAAAATATATTCTAATTGCTCAGTATCTTTTAAACTGATTTCATAATCCCCATTTCCCCAATGCCCGATATTACGCATATCTCGAAAAATCGCTTTAGGATCATCTAATGTGCCCCAAGCCGCATTGATATAGAGAATCATGGTTCTTTTTTGCATGACGATATCCACAATCGTCGTTTTATCTTTTTTAAAAGCGGCATAATATTTGGTATAAACCAGTTCGATTTGATCATCTAAATTTAAAATCGCCTGTTTAAACCGCTCATAAAGCTCGATCGTGCTTTCCGAACCTAATTGGTAAAACGATTCTTCATCATAAACTTTGATCTCTTTCGTAATGCTAGCTAACGGCGTTAATTCTGCACTGTCAGAGATTGGCTGAGATAATGATGGCGCATTTTTAGAACGCTCAATAAAATTCACGGTTAAAAGGTCATTCTGATAACGCTTAAACTCTATGAGCTCAATCCCTAGATTTTTAAAATTGGTCGCATTTTTCTGGTAATCATTAAAGGAATTAGCGACAAACAGAATACGGCTTTGGCTCCAATCGATATCGCTTCGTTTTAAGGTCTTTCCTAACGATTGCTCATTGTATTCAACCATTAAGCTATCTTTATATTCAAGCATAGCATTGAGATAAGAAACGCCCTGATCGACTACGCTTTGGCTTTTATCTCGCTTATATTCAATCACCACAAAAGATTGTTTTTCTTCATCAAACGCCAATGTATCAAAGCGAAATTGTTTTAGCGAAAACTCAGACTTCACCAGCGTTAAGCCTGTTAAAGTCGTTAAATTCTCTTCAAAGAGCGCCTGCATCTCTTTCTCAAGTTTAAAGGGCTTTTCTTTGATGCTCTGTAAGTCGCTGGAGCCGATTTTATAAATATCCATACATCAGCCCTTTAAACAAACATCCGCTGCAACATTGCACGCTTCATCGTTTGATATTGTTCCAGCTTCTTTTTCTCAGTTGCGATATTTTGGTCGAGTTTCTGGAAGTAGTTCCCGATCGCAGTTCGTTCCTTTAAACAAGGTAAAGTTATTCTACATTCTTCCAACATTGATCTTGATAGGTTGCCAATAGCTCCATTCCCACCTTGGACCAGTTGTAGCATTCTCTTATATTGCCCACCATTCATCCATGAATTAATAAATTCGGGCTGAGAAGTTGATACCGCCAACATAAATCCGCCATGTACCGCCTGCTGTAAATCCTGATTAACAATGGCATGCTTTCCAACTAATCTACTACTACCATTCGCAGCTGTAATTAATATTTCATTCATCTTGATATAACTGATTTTCACAGCATCTTCACTTACAAAGACATCTGCATCAGAAATAATTAATGTATCTTCATCAATGTTTGATGATCTTAAGACTCGGATACCTTTTTTATCAGTAACCACATCTGAAGGGCTATAAGTTAACCCTCTGCGGACATCAGCTACGTCTTTAAAATATGTAGTAACCCAATCCCCACTAAATCCCTCAAAACGCACACGAGGAACTTTCTCCCCTTTTTGTGGGAACATCTTTTGAAGCATCGCTTTTTTATAAATTTCAGCAGATTCTACGGAGCGAGTTTGAAGCTCGATCAGCTTATCAAGCTCTTGGAAGAAATTACCGATTTGAGTTTGTTCTTTTAAGTCAGGGTGATAAACCTTATATTCCCATAAATCAGCTATTGTTATATTCGCTTGATTTGCATTTCCTCTCTCTACTGTTGATATATAATCTCTATAACGACCTAATAATAGGTAATTATATAAATATCCATTATTCGAATTTTTTAAAGCTCTGATTTTAACCAAGTTCTGATTTAAAAAAGCTTTTATATCATGATCAATTGAAATTGCTCTACCTACCGCAGAATCACGCATTTCTGACTTTGATCCAACTGTCGTAATAATAATGTCACCCTTTCTTAAAAGATACTTATCATGAGTCTTCAAATAAGCTGGATTTATATATACAAAAGCATTATTCATAGAGACTTTATTATTAGATAGATCAGATACCCTAATAACCCTAATTCCTGAATCCGAGAATTCACTACTTGAAAAAGCAAATCCTTTTATATATTCAGTCAAATTACCTAACGTAGAATATCCCCAAATCTTATCAAAATTCTCAAACCGAATCTTCGGCACTTGCTGTTTATTTGTTTTATTCATTACAGCTCCTTATTCATTAATAAGGATTTAAAGGCATCGAGCTCTTTTTGTGTTTCGCTATCGGTTGCTGTGAGCTGATTGAACAGATTCAAAAGCTCATCTTTGGTCTCTCCGAGAGATGCTTCGATCTCTCTCATCTCTTGCGCTAGTTCCGCTAAGGGAATTTCTGGCTCTGGCTCAAAGGTATCGACATAACGAGGGATATTGAGGTTAAATTCGTTCTCTTTGAGCTCTTCAAAGTCTGCTAAATAAGCAAATTTATCGATAAACTCACGCTTGGTATAGGCTTCTAAAATCTCCTCAATGTGATGCGGTTCCATCGTGTTTTGATTGCCTTTTTTGGTGAATCTTTCGGAAGCATCTATAAAGAGCACATCACGCTTAGTATAATCTTTTTTAAGGATAATAATCGTCGTGGGAATGGAGGTATTAAAGAAGATATTTGCCTGCAAACCAATCACGGCATAGATATGCCCATTCTCAAGTAACGTTTGGCGAATCTTCGCCTCAGCGCCACCACGGAACAGAACGCCATGCGGTAAAACAATCGCCATCGTACCGCTTGATTTAAGGTGATAAAAACCGTGAAGCAAAAAGGCAAAGTCCGCACGCCCTTTCGGTGCTAAAACCCCGTAATCCATAAAACGAGGATCATCTAAAAAGCCTTTTACGGCGCTCCATTTGGCAGAATATGGAGGATTCATCAAGACAGCTTCAAAGTTCGTTGGCTCATCTGTTGGCCAGTCATCGCCTAAAGTATCGCTATTATTAAGATCTTGGTTCGCAATCGGCACACTATGGAGCATCATATTCATGCGCGCTAAGTTATAGGTTGAGGTGTTAATCTCTTGCCCAAAATAACGTACCGTTTCCGGCTCGTTCGTCTCTTTTTTGACGTTGAGCATTAAGGAACCTGAACCCATCGTGGGGTCATACACCGTAAAGCCTTTTTGATTCTCTTTGCCTTGCAGAACGATCTTCGTCATTAAGCTTGAAACAGGTTGCGGTGTATAGAATTCGCCGGCATTTTTCCCTGAATCTGAGGCAAACTGCCCTATCAAATATTCATAAGCATCACCAAGAACATCGCCATCATGCTTGCCTAAGTTAATACTCGCAAGCCCTTTCATCACATTGGAGATCGTTTCATTTTGCTTTTGCGGAGAAGCGCCGAGTTTACGAGCATAGAGATCAATATCTTCAAACAGATTATTAAAGATCGGATTCGATTGCTCGATATCTCTAAATCCTTGTGCTAAATCTTCTAGCTGAAACTGACTACTATGCACATCGGCAATGAGTTTGGTAAATGTGAGTTCTGGCTTTAAAACATAAGAAAACTGATCATAGAGCGCCGAGATCAGGTCTTCCTTCACATCCGGATCATGATAGGCTTCTGTATAGATCGCCTGAGCCTCAGTAAGATTATCCGCCTTCTCTTCTAAAAGCTCTACGGCATAATTGAGTAAGTTATCGGAAAGATATTTATAGAAAACCATTCCTAAGAGATAATTCTTATACTCATTAGCATCCATTTTCGAGCGTAAGATATCGGCACACGCCCAGAGTGCACTATAGAGGGTTTTCGAGTTTTGTTCTGACATAGTATCTAATCCAGTAATTTGGGAATTTTATTATTACTAGATGATAGCAGAAACCTTTCAATTTTATTAAAAAGGGGATTTAAATCTCTCACTAAAGCGATTACATTAAAAAGCCCAGTCTATTTTACAAATAAATAGAGATATTAATAATTAATATATTTTCTTAATTATACATTTAATGACAAATATCATCTTCATACACTACTTCCACAATTCCCCAAGACCTACTCCAAAATCAGGATTTTACGCTTTAGCTTATCCCCTCTTTTAAACGAATGAGTTTATATTGTACATTGGCATAATTAATTGCCGCCTATCTTGCTGATGTGAAGATTGTCTCAAGGTTTAAGTAAGCCCAAGCTAAAACTTTTCAACACCCAACAAAAAACCCTATAACTATAAAAGCTATAGGGTTTTGCAATATGGCGGAAAAAGAGGGATTCGAACCCTCGATACGCTATTAACGTATACACCCTTAGCAGGGGTGCGCCTT
>JASLEF010000206.1 GCA_030151245.1 Ignatzschineria sp.
AAAAAAAAAGAGAGGTCGATCTCTTCTCATGCCAAAGTTGTCCATTAAGCAAACAATTTCTCCCGATATTAATTTTTTAATTCTATTACAATAGAGATATCGCAACACTATCGTTCAATAGGATCATTATGAATATCGTTATTCTCTTCTCTCCCAATTTCCCGGAATTAGTCGATGAGTTTTTCGCAGATGAGCGAGAAGTTCCAGAAATCATCGAAACAGATTACGATATTGCGCCGCTTATTTACGACAACAAAGCGGTCGTGACCGATTATAATGACTGGGATTTTGTCTTCCTTAATATTGCACACTGTTTCAAAGCCAACTTCCAAAAGAAACTGAAAAAGCTCTCCAAAGAGAAACCTATCTACATGTTCGCCGTCAATGATACAGCTGAAGCGCTCTGGTTCGAATATCACAATGAAGGCAAACTTCAACGCCAATGGATCTCTGTTGAATTCGAAGTCCAAGGTAACATGGGCGAATACCTCAAAGAAGAACAAACCATCGGCTACCCCTTCATCGATGAAGCTTATGAAGATGTCGGCGAAGAGATGCTTTATGAGCTGATCGAGGAAATTACAACGTTTGATGTCACGACGATGATGGATGAGGTGAAGAAGTAATCTTAAATTAATGGCACTGTTAAACAACAGAAACTATTTCAATATTAGAAAGTTTCTCTGATCTATTATTAGAGTAATAGATCTGCTTAAGGCATGAAGACAGCTCAGAAAAATTTAAAGTTTTATTTATATCACATTATTAGATAACCTAAAATCAAGTTTTTAGAGTTTAAAAATGATAAAGTTTTTACTGAGCCTTTCGTTATTAGAGCCCTCTATTTCTTACCCAATAATGATTCTTAAAACTAACATTGTTCATCATCATCTCACCCTATCGGGGTTTATATCGTAAAAATAAATGATATTGATCTATCTATATCTAAGCAATGCGAAAATTCTTCTTAGCTAATTTTGGATCTATTGAGGATATATCATCTTCTCTAAATAACAATGGGAAAATAAGTTAATGAAACTCTTTTTAGATATTGATGGTGTATTAGTTCATGGAAACCCCCATCGTAAAGTTGAGCAAGATGAAGATGGTTTCTATCGTTTTAATCCAAAATCAGTAGACGCTTTACAATATCTATTGAAAAAGTATCCGATTGATGAGTTTATTCTCTCTTCCTCTCATCGATTTCGTTTTGATCTTGATGAATGGCTTAAAATATTTGCCAGAAGAGGTATTTTCATATCGAAAATCAGTCGTATTGAGACCTTAATGGAGCCTAAAACATCCAGGTACCATGAGATTTATCAATGGATTCAATATCATAAATTATCCCTTGATGAGTTTATAATCCTAGATGATGATAGTTCATTAAATGCTCTTCCTTCAACAATCAAAAAACGCCTTATATTAACGCGCCCTTATGTGGGGTTAATGAAAGAAGATATTGAAAACTATCTATCACAAAATCAAAATAGGTAGACTCTCTCATAATAAATAACTTCAAAACAACCTGATACTCTCATTTTTAATCAAAAATGATATTCTCAAACCTCTAAAAGAATCCCGTTAATGATATCGCTTCTGTTAATAAAAAAAGAGTTTACCTTGATAGATAAACCCCTTGAAAATCATCACTTTTATCAGTGTATAAAAACCTTAAATCTCTCGAACCTTGCCGGCAGTAATCACCGTATTCACTTTGGTGACTTTGAGATCCTCGATGGGGCTACTGAAAATATCACGATCTAAAATAATGATATCTGCATACTTCCCTGCTTCGATTGAACCGAGTTCTTTCTCCCTAAAGGTACTTTTTGCCGCTTCTAATGTATAAGCTTTTAAGGCGGTTGCTAATGAAACCTTCTCTTTAGGATTCCATTCATGACCTTCGTAATCAGCTCTTGTGACCGCATGATATACCCCTAAAAATGGGTTCAATTCTGTAATGGGATAATCACTCGCATAAGGTACGAGAATCCCTTGATCAATAAATGTTTTACTGTTGTAAATATAATCGTGCTTACTATCAATGACTCGGTCAATATGGGATTCTTTCGGCATTAATGCAATATGTGCCGGCTGTACAGAAGCTTGTACCCCAAGTTGTTTTAAGCGAGGCAGATCTTTGGGGTCAATCACCTCTAAATGTTCTAAAGAGTGGCGTGAATCACGAATACCATTCACTTTCTGTGCCGCTTCAAACAGGTCTAATCCCATTCTCACAGCACCATCTCCAATGGAGTGAAATCGAACCTGAAACTCTTCGGCATCTGCTTCAATCACCCACTTTTCGAGCTCATCATAACTATATCCGGTTTCCCCGAAATTGCCGGGCGCATCTTTATACTCATCGACCATGAGAGCGGTATGCCCCGTAATGACGCCATCAATAAATTGCTTGACGCCTCCCACTTGTAAATAAGGAGATTGAAAACGTTCGCGCATCTCAATAGCCGGCTGTAAATCACCATTCATCGGCGGCCATACATGAATTCGCATTTTAAGTTCCTCAGCATCATCTAGAGCTTTATAGGTATCATAAGCAAATAATGTTTCATGCGCACGGCTCATGAAAAACTCATTGACTGCCGTCACACCTAAACTTAAGGCGTGCTCTTGGAACTTGAGAACCATCTCTTTTTTCGTCTCATCTGAAAACTGATACGCATATTGCCCGATAAGTGAAATCGCGGACTCAATCAAAATCCCCGTAGGATTGCCGGCATCATCTTTGACAATCACCCCATAATCAGGGGCCTTAGTATCTCGATCAATCCCTGCGATTTTCAAGGCTAAACTATTCACCCATGCATAGTGCCCCTCTGCATGGATCAAGATAACCGCACGATCTGGGAAAATCTCATCTAAATCTTGGGCCGTAGGATAATCCAATTGCCCCCATGCTAAATGATCCCATCCCATTCCAATGAGCCAATCTCCCGTGAGATAGAGATCTTTATTTTCCCTTAAAATATCTTGAACTTCTGCCAATGATTTTGCATCACTTAGCGCCACTGAATAATCATCAAATAATACCCCATGAATCAGATGCATATGCGCATCGTGAAATCCCGCCATAACGGTATTCCCTTTAGCATCAATGATTGTTGTGGTCTCATCAATCATTGGCGATAGCTCAGATAGTGGCGCAGTTTTTAGCACCTTGTCATCTTTGATAGCGATGGCCATATTCTCTGGTTGATCACTATTTCCTGTAAAAACAGCACCATTTTTAATGATGATATCTGCAATTGTCATTTTTTTCCTCTGTGGTATTTCTTATTTTAAAGCCGCCATTGTGGGCGCAGGTTTCTTGAAGCCTTTTGTTAAGAACAAAAGATATAAAATTCCGAGTGAGAACCAGATTGATCCAAGCACTAAAGAGTGATTATCTAGATTAATGAATAACCAAAAATCAAGTAATGCGCCAATCAATGGTAAAAGGAAGAGAAGAATCGCTCTCTTCAGACTGCGATCACCTTCCTTGAAAAAGAGCACAATAACTGAGACATTCACCATAATAAAAGAGATAAAGGCCCCAAAGTTAATAAATGATGCCACCAGTCCTAAACTCAAAAAAGTTGCTGAAATCGAGATCACCCCGATCAATAGAATATTAAAAGTCGGCGTTTTATATTTAGGGTGAAGCGCGCCGAAGAATTTTTTCGGTAACTGACCATCTCTCCCCATAGCATAAAGAATTCTTGAACCACTTGCTTGAGATGACAATGCAGAGCCGATAATGCTCAATGCAAAAATGGTTAAAAAGATTGCATAGAGTGCATTTCCGCCAACAATACGAATCACATCTGCCGAAGCTGAATCTAGATCTGGAAAAAGAAGATAATCAGGCCACACTTGGTAAGCAAAGTAGGAAACGGTGATAAAGAGCGCACCACCAATTAACGTTACCAGAAAAATCGCTCTGGGAATTGTTTTTTCGGGCTGCTTTACCTCTTCTGAAAACGCGGTTACCGAATCAAAGCCTAAGAAAGAGAAACAGAGTAACGATGCGCCGGCAATAATATATTTCAAAGGATTTTCTTCAGAAAAATTAATAATGGGGGCCATATTCATTAAACTTCCTGTTCCCATGCCGTTATTGACTGAGCGAATCGACATGATGCAGAAAATAACCGCAAATAAAATGGAGGCGACAACAATGATAAGATTTGCAGTGACCGCAACTTTTACCCCTCTTAAGTTGATAAATGTGACGAGCAGTAAGAGCGAAATAATAAATCCCCATTGCGGGATCATCGGAAAGGCATCATGAAAAAATATCCCAAATAACATAAAGTTGACCATCGGAATAAAAAGATAATCCATCATGATCGCCCAGCCCACTAAAAACCCAGAGTTAGGACTAATCACTTTCTGTACATAACTATAAGCAGACCCCGTCACAGGATAACGTTTCGCCATAACCCCATAACTGTAGGCGGTAAATAGCATCACCACTAACGCTAAAATATAAGACCCGGCAACCATCCCTTTAGATAAACTCGAGGCGATACCATAAGTACTAAACACAGTGGTCAATGCCATAAAAGCAAGACCAAATAAAACAACTGACCAGAGCGATAAAGATCTGGTTAAATGATTGGTATTAGAAGGTGCTGCATCGCTTTCCATATTCATAACTCCCTATAATAATGACAAGAATGTCGACACTTTAATGCCGATAACCTCAACCGTTCTTCCTTGATAATCGGTAGATTACTGACGATAATCCAGATAATTTATCGCCGCATAAAACTCAGGTCTACGATCTCTAAATACGCCCCAACTGATACGCTTTTTACCGATTTTCTCAAGATCAAATTCATGGATAATCACACCTTCTGATTCTCGGTCCATCTCCGCAACCTTAATGCCCTCTTCACTAGAGATAAACGATGATCCATAAAAAGTCATCGAAGAGTTCTCTGCCGGCTCCTCTTCCTGTCCAATACGATTAGCCGCAATCACCGGCATAATATTCGCAGCCGCATGTCCACGCATTGTATTTTGCCAATGCGCCATTGAGTCATGTTCTAAAATTGGCTCATTGCCGATCGCTGTTGGATAGAAGATCATCTCAGCACCCATTAATGCCAAGCTTCTCGCGGTTTCTGGGAACCATTGATCCCAACAAATTCCTACGCCAATCTTCCCAAATTTGGTTACAAAGACTTTAAACCCCGTATCTCCTGGTGAAAAATAGAACTTTTCTTGATAGCAATGCCCATCAGGAATATGCGTTTTACGATAGAGATCGACAATTGTCCCATCGGCATCAATCATCACAAGAGAATTAAAGAATACATTCCCCGCCCTTTCAAAAAAACTAAATGGCAACACAACGTTCAATTCTTGAGCCAGTTTTTGGAATCGACGAATATAAATACTATCATTCACCTCTTGCGCAAGTTCAAAATAGTCATAATTTTGAGTTTGCATAAAATAGGGAGATTGAAAAAATTCGGGTAGCAAAATAATATTTGCCCCTTCTTTAGCAGCAGCCCTTACAAGCTTCTCAGCTTTCTGTAAATTCCCCTCAATATCCCAGGTCATTTTCATTTGGACAGCAGATACCCTAACCTTCATATGGTTACTCCTCCATTGATCTCATTTTTAATTTTTTTTATAGTTTTAGCCAGTCATAGCCATGAAGCTACTCTGCATACGTCACGTATGTGAGTTGACATTAGCATCTATTTTTAAACAAAGTCAACAATTACGCCTAAAAAATAACAGCCATAAAACTGCTCGCCAGAGAGACGATTAACCCCTGATATTATGAGGATTTTATTAATAATAAATAATTATTAATGATCTCTTTCCTCTCTTAATTCAATTTCATAATGATCTTGAGCAAGGATTTATCATTATCCTTTTTCCTTCTAAATTCTCGCAATTTAACTATTTTGGGGTAGCAATTTATTATCACCCGATATAATTATGCGGATAAAAATTCAGACAACAATAGACAATAATATAGACAAAAAAAGATCTCTTAATGAACATTTGTTCTGTCAGTGATTTCTACTTTAATCCCAAAATCAGTATCTGTTAAAGCGTCAAAATCCTAAAAAAGGAATATTTTTTTCAAAAAAAAAAGACCAGTCCTCATTGGGCTGGTCTTCAAGTTTTCATCTGTTGTAGATCTTACGATTTAATGTGAAGCCTCAAATTTTCGGTTTTTGGGATCTTCGGATCTTCAATATTAATCCAGTGCTTCTCATTTCCCCTAAGGAATGTACTAAGGACTAGGAACCCCAAATGGCCAAATCACTTCATCGATCAATACTCTATTTTACAATGCCTTATGATCTCGGTTCTCTAGAAGCTCTTGTAACCTCTCGTTCTTTTGAACACGAATATCTACGCCTTTGACGAAGTAAATAATGAACTCACAAATATTTTGGCAACGATCTCCGATTCGTTCTAATGAGCGAGCACAGTTCATCGCTGTCAGAATGGAAGGAATAGTTCGAGGATCCTCCATCATATAGGTCATTAATTGGCGAATAATATTGTCATATTCACTATCAATCTTGTCATCTTCCGGATAGATTGATAAGACAGCTTCAAGATCCATTCTTGCAAAAGCGTCTAATACTTTTTCAAAAAATGTTAAACTTCGATTTGCAAGAGACTCTAAAGAGACTAATATTGATGAGTGATTCTCTGGAAGCGGCGTAAAGGCCATTTTAGCAATATTTCGCGCCGTATCAGCAATACGCTCGAGCTCGGCGATCGTTTTGATAATCACAACAAGTAAGCGTAGATCACTAGCTGTCGGTTGACGTTTAGCAATAATCATAATGCAGAGCTCATTAATTTCAACTTCGAGCTCATTGATCACTTCATCTCGTTCAATGATTTCTCGTGCTAATAATTCATCTTGCGTTGTCATGGCTCTAATAGAGTCACGAATTTGGCGCTCTGTTAAGCCACCCATTTCAAGCACTTTACTCATTGAACGCTCTAGTTCTGCGTTAAATTGTGCCGAGATATGACTATTAAAATCTAGTTTTTTCATACCTTAAATCCCTCAAACTTTATAGAAAATCATATAACATTGAATCATTTATCACAGGTGGTCGATTTTAACCGTAACGCCCTGTGATATAATCTTCAGTCTGCTTATTACTTGGTTTGGTGAAGATTGTATCGGTATCATCAAACTCAATTAAATCCCCAAGATACATGAAGGCGGTCTTATCTGAACAGCGCGCTGCTTGTTGCATATTATGCGTGACCATCACAATGGTATAATCTTCTTTAAGTTCAAAAATAAGTTCTTCAATTTTCCCCGTAGAAATAGGGTCTAGGGCTGAGCAAGGCTCATCCATCAGTAAAATTTCAGGACGAATTGCAATAGCACGAGCAATACTTAAACGTTGCTGCTGTCCGCCCGATAAGTTCGTCCCATGCTCATGAAGTTTATCTTTTGTTTCACTCCAAAGCGCCGCCTTTGTTAATGCCCACTCTACACGTGCATCCATATCTGCGCGAGATAAGCTTTCAAAGAGCTTTACACCAAAAGCGATATTATCATAAATAGACATCGGAAATGGTGTCGGTTTTTGGAAAACCATTCCGACATTAGCACGAAGGAGTGCCACATCTTGTTTACTCGTCAAAATATTCTCATCATTGATGATAATCTCCCCTTCAGCACGTTGCTCTGGATAGAGCATAAACATCTTATTAAAGGTACGAAGTAAGGTAGATTTCCCACAACCAGAAGGACCGATAAAGGCTGTTACTTGGTTTTCTGGAATATCGAGCGTGATATTATGCAACGCATGAAACTTTTGATAGAAAAAGTTTAAATTACGCACACTAATTTTAGCAGCATACTCTTTTTTAACTTCTGGCTGTCGATTCGCAGCTTGGACAAATGCATCTTGAGATTCAATATTCTGTCTGTTATCTAAATTCATTCTCTGTTCCTACTGGAGTTTAGAAATTCTCTCGCGACATTCGAGGGAATAAATGCTAGGGATAATGTAAGCCATCTTTGTAACAGGAAGATGACAAATATTGAAATAAAGGCGCTTTCCTCATTGTGTTTGCACCATTTATTTTATCTATTTGTCATATTCCCTGCCGGCTCTATTTCTTAATAACGTACTTTATAATCTACTACTCATCATTAATCATTCTTATTATTGGCTTTAAAGAAGACTCGAACCACAATATTCAAAGCTAAGATCGCCATGGTAATAAAGAACACCCCCGCCCACGCTAACGCTTGTAAGTTACTATCTGGCGTCATTGCAAAGTTATAGATAGTGACCGGTAAGCTGGCCATCGGCTCCATAACATTGGTACTCCAGAACTGATTAGAAAGCGTGGTGAAAAGAAGAGGGGCAGTCTCGCCGGATATACGTGCTACGGCTAATAAGATCCCCGTCATAATGCCCGAAATGGAAGACTTTAAGGTAATACGTAAAATAATCTTCCACTTTGGAGTTCCAAGTGCATAAGCGGCTTCACGCAACGTATTGGGAACTAATAGTAACATATTCTCAGTCGTACGAATCACGATCGGAATCTGAATCAATGCTAAAGCAATAATCCCAGCAATTGCAGAATAGTGCCCCATTCTGACCACTACAACAGTATAAACAAACAATCCTATAACAATTGACGGTGCGGATAACAAAATATCGTTTATAAAACGAATGACCGAGGATAATTTGCCGGCGGCATTATACTCTGCAAGATACACTCCGGCTAAAATGCCCAGAGGTGTTCCGATAACTGTAGCCCAGAGAATTAAGATCCCACTACCGACGATCGCATTCAATAACCCCCCGCCCTCACTATTAGGCGGAGGTGTCATTTCCGTAAAGAACTGTAGAGAGATTCCTCCCATTCCTTTTGTCGCAGTGGTCCAGAGAATCCAAATTAACCAAAAGAGACCAAATGCCATGGCCATTAATGATAAAGTAATCGCAAATTGATTGATAATCTTACGGCGTTGCTGCTTCTTGGCTCTACTTGCAATAATCGCTATTTTTTCAGGTTCTTGAGGATTCATTGAAGCCCTTTTTGAGATTGAAATATCGGTAGCCATCTTATGCACGCTCCTGTTTCATAAATACTTTTGAAATCGCAAGGACAATAAAGGTAATAATAAATAGAAGGAGACCTAACTCCATTAATGCTGCCGTATGTAACTCACTTGAGGCTTCCGCAAACTCATTAGCAAGCGATGAAGTAATACTATTACCCGGAGCAAAGAGTGAGAAGCTATCAAACTGATAGGTATTCCCGATGACAAAGGTTACCGCCATGGTCTCCCCTAATGCCCGACCTAAACCAAGCATTACACCGCCAAATACCCCTTTTTTCGTATAAGGAAGAATCACTTTCCAAATGACTTCCCAAGTCGTTGCCCCTAAACCATAGGCGGACTCTTTCATGATTCTTGGCGTTCTCTCAAAGACATCTCGCATCACAGAAGCAATATAAGGAATAATCATGATCGCCAAAATAATCCCGGCACTTAAAATCCCGATTCCAAATGCATATCCGGAAAAGAGTTGATTTAAAATCGGAATATTTTCACTCCACTGAATCAAGGGTGCCTGAAAGTATTTTGCAAAAAGAGGGGCAAAAACAAAAAGCCCCCACATGCCATAAACAATACTAGGGATCGCCGCCAGCAATTCAATTGCGACACCGATAGGACGACGAAGCCAAGGTGGCGCCAATTCGGTTAAGAAAATTGCAATCCCAAAACTCACTGGTATCGCAATAATGAGAGCTATCAATGAGGTGACAAGCGTACCATAGATGGGGACAAGCGCCCCAAACTGATCCATTGGCGCATCCCATTCCTTTTCCCAAAGAAAGCGAAGACCAAACTCTTTAATACTTGGCATTGAGGCGACGATTAGAGAAATCATAATGCCGGAAAGAAGGATTAGAACAAAGATTGCCGCAGATTTTACGCTAAAGGCGAAGATCTTATCGGGTATCGGAGACTGTGGATTTTTAATACTTTTCATTAAATCTCTTCTTTAAAGTAAAAGTGATTGAAGTGATATGTTTTGAGTAACATTTAACGTATCTATTTAACGTATCTATTTAATGTATTGATGGTCATTAATCTGACCATCTTGATGCTGAAAACCCAACCGAGAGATGTTGGCTCAACGATTGGGTTCAGACTGATGATCTCATCCTTAAAGAAAATGTCATCTTATAACATGGCAAGATTATTTAATCTCGAGATCATTTTTTAAAGTTTCTTGAATAATCTGTACAACATTCTCTGGTAAGGGTGCATAGTCTAGCGCGGTGACAATCTCTTGACCTTGCTTGCCATAGCCCCAGTTAAAGAAGTTAACGATCTCATTAGCAATCACTGGCTTATTCTGCTCTTTATGGAGAAGGATAAAAGTCGTTGCTGCTAAAGGCCATGCATTTTTTCCTGGCTTATCTGTTAAGTCTTGGACAAATGATTCATTCCATTTCACTTCTTTAGCTGCAGCACTAAAGGAATCTATTCCAGGGCTCACAATTTCACCATCTTTAGAAATTAACTTTGTGTAGCTGAGGTTATTTTGTTTTGCGTATGCATACTCAACATAACCGATAGAACCTTCGATACGTTGAACGAATGCGGTTACCCCATCATTCCCCTTACCGCCAATCCCTACCGGCCAATTAACTGTCGAGCCGCTACCCACATTGTTTTTCCACTCATCATTCACTTTTGCAAGATAACCTGTGAAGATAAATGATGTTCCTGAACCATCTGCACGGCGCACTACGGAGATCGCTTGATCTGGGAGATTTAAGCCCGGATTTAATTTTGCAATCGCAGGGTCATTCCACTTTTTAATAGTTCCTAAGTAGATATCTCCTAATGTCTTCCCATCAAGCACTAATTCATTTGATTTAATGCCCTCTACATTCACTGCGAGAACAACGCCGCCGATTAATGTCGGAAACTGAATCAAACCTTTCTCTTTCAATTGTTCTTCTGATAATGGTGCATCTGATGCTCCGAAATCAACGGTTTTTGCATCAATTTGCTTGATACCAGCTGAAGAACCGATCGATTGATAGTTAATACGATTCCCGGTCTCTTTAGCATATTCAGCAGCCCATTTTGCATAGACTGGCGCTGGAAATGATGCACCTGCACCCGTAACTGTCACAGGATCTTTTGCCATTGCGCCTGTGGTGCTGACAGCTAAACCAAATGCAACTGCTGTGGTTAATTTTGCGATTCTGCTAGTTAATGTTTTCATGATAGAAACTCTCCTAAGTATACAAATTAAAATTGATTTAAAGTTCATGATTTAAGGAGACGGGTTAGAATTTGTTTTAACTTCAATCCCGCGACTGAAACTAGTATATAAATCGATTATGACAAAGATGTAACAAAGGAGAAATAATCTCTCAAATCATCGAGTAAAACCTATCTTCAACTTATGAAATTGTTAACTCAATGTTGTCTAACAGACGGGTTTGGGCCACTTTAGCCGCCACTAAAATAACTAAGTGTCGATCTGTCACTTGAGCTTTTTTGAGCTGTTTTTGTTCTCTAATCGTCAAATAATCCACTAAAAACCCCTCTCTTTGTAACTGCTCTGTCATCTTGGCCTCAAGCTCCTCATAACTTGTAGGGATAATCTCCTGATTTTCTGCAGCACGCGCTATCTCTTCTTTCATCGCTAATAATGTTTGAGATAAGCGTAAAGCATGATGTTGTGAATCTTTTGAAAGATACCCATTGCGACTCGATAGCGCTAATCCCGCTTCTGAGCGCTCAATGGCCACAGGAATAATGGTAATATCGAAATTCAGAGCCTTCACCATAGCTTCAATCACACGTAACTGCTGATAATCTTTTTTTCCAAAGCAAGCATAAGTGGGGCGGACGATATTAAAAAATTTTGCCACGACAGTAGCAACGCCTTCAAAATGCCCCGGTCGATCTTTACCACAAAGATCCGCAATTAAAGAGTTTGGCGGCGCCACGATAAAAGGAGCATCTTCGCCATAAAGCATCTCAGGCGTTGGTAGAAATAACGCGGAAATGCCGGCAGCCATAAGCTTTTCCATATCTGCTTCTAATGTTCTTGGATAGCTATCTAAATCTTCCCCTTCCCCAAACTGAAGGGGATTGACAAAAATAGAGACTAATACATTCTCTGAGACCTTTCTCGCCTCCCTCACTAAGGAGAGATGTCCTGCATGAAGATTTCCCATCGTTGGTACAAATGCAACCTCTTGAAATTGATCTCTCCAACGACGAACTTCCTCAATGCTTTTTAAAACTTTCACGTCAACATCCTTTTTATCTGTATTGAGCCGTTATGCAACCGGCAAAACTCACCACGAATACTTATTTGACACTGATATTAATTACATCACGACTTAAAAAAGAGAGGCTTTATAAATCACCCTCTCCTTCTTTAGTAACTACGCTTAATATTAAACCTTAAAAACAGTGCTCTTTTGCCGGAAATTCACCCGCTTTCACCGCTTTAACATAAGACTTAAATGCTCCCTGAATAGAAGGATCGCCCTCTTGCCCACTTGCCGCTAAGAAATCCTTCACAAATCTAGGCGTAACGTCTCCTTTAATACCCAGCATATCGTGCATCACTAATACTTGCCCATCTGTCTGAGCACCTGCCCCAATCCCAATCACAGGAATAGACAACGCAGTCGCTAACGCCTCCCCAAGATCAGCCAATACACACTCAACAACCAATAGCTGAGCACCAGCTAATTGATGCGCCCGACCATCTTCAATCAATTTTGCGGCCAACTGTAATTCTCGACCTTGTACAGAGTAGCCCCCTAAAATATTGACTGATTGTGGTAAAAGACCTATATGCGCACAGACAGGGATTCCTCGTTTCGTTAAAAACTCAGTAATGCCGGCAACCTCTTTATCCCCTTCGATCTTAATCATCTCAGCCCCGGCCTTCATCAAGCTTGCCGCGGCATAAAAAGCCTCTTCTTGTGAAGCTTCATATGCCCCGAAAGGAAGATCTGCCACAATAAATGAACGATGATTCGCACGAACTACATTTTCTGTATGATAAATCATCTCTTCAAGTGTGACAGGAAGCGTTGAATGATGTCCTTGCACCACCATTCCTAATGAATCACCGATTAATATTGTCTCAACACCTGCGCGCTCCATCTCTTTTGCAAAGCTTGCATCATAGCAGGTGATCATCGTAATCTTCTCTCCTGAATCTTTCATTTTCTGAAGATCCGTCACTCTGATTTTTCGCATGTTCTTTCCCTCTATTGTCATTCTCTATCCCTGCATTCCTGACAAGATCTATTTTATAAACTCGCCATTCATCGCAATTCTACGCTTATCGCGACATTATTATTCTCAAGTATTTCGTGATCTTTAATCCTCACAACTTCTTGACCGCCCACTATTATACCCAATATCTTCCAACTTATAAGAGACAAATCCTCCTCAAAAAAATAGGCAATATAAGGATTCTTGCCTCTGTGTTATCAACGGCGAGGATATTTGCTACAATTTACAAGACAAGATCGCTAAAACTTGTAGATTTTACAATTTTGAAACTCTTTTTTGAGGGCATCTCTTTTTTCTATTTCCCCTCTCATTACAATACGTTATCTCTACTCTACTTTATTTCACTCTGTTTATTATGCGCTACCAATATCTCAACTCGATTCATCCTCTCATTGATCAATACTTAGATCTCTTTATATTGCCCCATTCTGTAGTGATTGATGCAACGCTTGGGAACGGCCATGATAGCTATAAAATGGCTCAAAAGATGAACGCTTGCGGTAAACTCTATGGCTTCGATATTCAAAAAGCAGCCATTGAAAATAGCCAAGCACTCTTAAATAAGCTGTCAGAGAATGGTCCACAGGTAGTATTGATCGAAGATAGTCATGCAAATTTCCATGATCATATTAATGAGCCTATCGATTTTATTATCTATAACTTAGGCTATTTACCTAAAGGAGATAAAGAGATTACAACACTGGCAGACTCAACTCTGAAAAGCGTCCAAGCAGGACTTGAACTTCTGGCTAGCAATGGAAAAATGCTTATCGCTGTTTATCACGGGCACGATGCCGGTAAAGCAGAAAAAATAGCTTTAGAAAATTACCTCTCCAAGCTTGACCAAGCCCATTTTCATGTTTTCAAACAAGAGTTTATCAATCAAAAAAACAACCCTCCTTTGATATATCTCATCGAAAAAGCAAAAATTCGGGTAGAATAAGCCTCTTTATTGAAACATTTCATGACGCTTATAAAGTCGCTAGCTCATCACGCTATCACTCTCCAAAGGGCCTGTGCTTATATGATGAATCGTAGAACTATTTTTATCATCGCTTTGATATTTGTACTGCTGCTCCACTTTGGAGTTGGCATTATCATGCTGCATGATGAAAGAAATCGTATCCAAGCCTATCTTGAAGAACCCTCCACCGTTGTCATTCAATTAATTCCTGAAGAAGAGGCCCCAGTCTCAATGCCCGAGCCTGAAATTCTCGTTGAAGCGCCGGTTAGTGAGGATATTGAACGTACAGAGAAAGAAGAATCGCCACCACCTCAAGAAGAGACGACGGACAGAGCTGAGACCGAAGAGGAAGCAACTTCTTCTGAAGAAGCTTCGACGACAGATGAAAAAGTAGAAGATCTATCGGAAAAAAGAGATCAAGAAGCCTCCTATCAACAAAACATCTCTCGTGGCGGCGACTTAATGCAAGAAGATATTCTTCCCCCTAAAGAAGATGGTGGTTATAGCCGAAAGGTCAGTACGGATAAAGACCCTTATCAAAAACTGGTAGAAGATGCGATTGCACTACTTGAAGAGACACCCTTTTTAGATAAAGAGTGGAAAGATCAACCGACCCATGAAGAAGAAACAATCTACTATTCTCAAGAGTTTATGGAGCTTTTGAAAAAGTATAATCCCACTGAGCCGATCCAAAAAGAGGAGATCCCTGAGCCTGAAGAGCCCCTGGTACCTGAAGAGGCGGAATTAGGTGAACTGGATCATCTTGAAAATCCAAAACCCGTCACCCTTATTGTCAACCGCATCCAACCTCCTATCAATCTTGCTGAAATCGAGCGCCAAGCAGAGAAAAAAGAGATAGAGAAAGAGCGCGCTCATCATACTAATATTATCAATACGGCAGGAAACCAAATCCGTCGCCAAGAATATAATGTCGCTCTAGCCTCTAGTAGATGCTATA
>JASLEF010000211.1 GCA_030151245.1 Ignatzschineria sp.
CTAATTAACCATAATGTAGTAGGAAATAGTGCAGACTGCTTATTCTTAGCATATCGCCAATAATCCACCATTAAAAATGCTCCCATCAATAAAAAGAATAGGGATTTTAGCAACACATCACCTTTAGCAAGCTGATCCAAACCATAAATTAATAATAAAAGGCTGCTACTAAAGCGTAAAAAGCCAAAAATATCAAAGAGAGTTTCGCAATCTTTAATATCTGGCATCAAGATAAGCCCAATAATAAATGTCAAAACACCAATGGGTATATTCATCAAAAAAATCCACTGCCAGCTTGCTACTTCAACTATATAGCCCCCTAAGACAGGGCCAATCATAGGTCCGATTAATGCAGGCATAACAGCATAATTCAAGATAGGCATTAATTCATTTTTAGGATAAATTTTTACTAATGTCAGTCGTGTTACAGGAGTTAAAAAAGCAGCTCCCACTCCAGCTATTATTCGCCCAAGAACTAACGTATTTAAATATTCACTCATGGAGCTAATCAAAGCCCCCAAAGTAAATAGGATAATTGCCCCTGAAAAAACAACTTTTGTTCCCAGCCTATCTGCTAAAAAAGCGCTTAAAGGGGTAAATAGCGCAAGCGCTAATGTATAACTAATGATAACCGTTTGCATAGAAAGAGGTGAAACTCCAAAGTCATGTGCAATCGTTGGTATCGCTGTATTTAAAATTGTGGTATCCAACATCTGCATAAAAATGACGATCGCCAGTAATACTGGGATCGCCTTTTTTTGCAAACTAGTCACTCTATTATTTATTTGATCGGTACTCATATAAGCAAGATAATCTCCTTTTTTCATTCACTTAAAACAACTGCTTTCTTAAAAGTAACTGATCAAATACTCACCATTTAATGCCATAATTACTACCTTGACTCATACTAAATCTTTTATCATAGAGGATAGTTCCTTGAAGTCGTTTGAAATGTAATCCAGCGCATCTCTGTGAATGCTTCACTTGCTGACTTACTGCCAAATCTTCCATATCCACTAGCCTTTGCACCACCAAAGGGAGCTTGTGCCTCATCATGCACTGTAGCACCTTTAGATACGGCATCTTCTACGAGTAATTTAATACGTTGTGCTAAATCAATGCTTTCGAGATAAGAAAAAGTTGTTTCTGAATCATCAGGATCTCCAACTGAAATTGATAAAATCTTTGCTACTAATTTATCTAAAAATGCTTCAGACACTGCTTCATGGACAATTAGGCGCTCGGTAGACATACAGATCTGTCCCTGATTAAAGTAGGCACCAAAAGCGACGCCTGTTACAGCTTGATCAAGGTCTGCATCATCACAAATAATAACCGGTGCTTTTCCTCCTAATTCTAAAAGTACTAGTTTTAATTGTTGAGCGGCAAGTGTCGCAATAATTTTTCCGACTTTTGTCGATCCAGTAAAACTAACCCGTTTTACAAAAGAATGGGCAATTAATTACTCCACCACATCAGCGGCATCTTCTGACGCATTAGTAACCACATTGACAACGCCCACCCCAATTCCTGCCTCATTTAATACTTTACCCAATAAAAGATGCGTTGCCGGACAGATTTCTGATGCTTTTAAAATTACGCTATTACCACAAGCAAGAGGCATGGCTATCCCACATGTCGCTGATATTACTAGTGCATTCCATGGTGCAATACTAAGAATAACACCACAGGGAACACGCATTGCCATTGATAAATTACCCGGAAGATCTGTTGGTAATAATGCACCATCAATTTGAGTGGTCATCGCAGCAGCTTCTCTTAACATACTTGCAGAAAGAATCGTATTAAAGCTATACCAAGCATCAGTTGATGCCTGTCTCTTTTCGTGCAATTTGTATAAAGTCCTCAATTCTTTGTTCTATAAGATCCGCAGCTGTTAATAATCTCTTTCTACGCTCTGTTTGCTTCAACGCATACCACATTAAAAATCCTCTTTGAGCAGATTCAATTGCAAGATCGATATCTTTAGGCAGTGCAGCTGTGGCTTCTGTTGAGACTTCTCTTGATATAAGATTTATTCTTTGGAATATATCTCCATTTTCTGACTCAATCATCTTTCCATCAATTAATAATCCTACTTTCTTCATCAGCTGCTCCTAAATTATTTAGATAGAGGTCCGGCTTTTTTTTCTCATTCCACTAATAAGGTAATCCTACATAGTTTTCAGCAACAAGACGAGCACCACCTTCTGCATTAAGCATCTGATTAAACTCGGCCTCTTGCATTTTTTGATCCCAAGGACTTAGGTCTGGAAATGTATGTAACATTTTAGTCATAAACCAAGAGAAGCGTTCCGCTCCCCATACACGTTTTAGACAACGCTCAGAGTATTGTTCAATGCCATCAAGGCTATCATTCTGATAATACTCAATCAACGCATCAGAAAGGTAAAGGACGTCACTGGCAGCAAGATTTAATCCTTTTGCACCGGTTGGTGGCACAATATGCGCAGCATCTCCTGCTAAAAAGAGTTGATGATAACGCATTGGTTCGGTTACAAAACTTCGTAATGGGGCGATACTCTTTTCAATACTTGGTCCAGAAATAAGGTCAGCAGCCCTCTCTGCACCGAGTCGAAGCTTGAGCTCATCCCAAAAACGTTCATCGCTCCACTCCTCGACTTGATCACTTAAGGGCACCTGTAAATAGTAGCGGCTACGTGTCGTAGAACGCTGACTGCAAAGAGCAAAACCCCGTTCATGTTTTACATAAATAAGTTCATCAGAAACCGGTGGGGTATCAGCCAAAACCCCAAGCCAACCAAAAGGATAAACTTTTTCATAGGTTTTTAATACATCAGCTGGAATTGTTTTACGAGAAACTCCGTGAAATCCATCACAACCTGCAATAAAATCACAATCTAAACGATACTCTATTCCTTCCTTCACATAAGTAACATAGGGTGTTTTCGTATCCACATCATAGAGTTGAACATCCTTTGCTTCGTAGATTGTTGTTGCACCTATTTCAGCTCT
>JASLEF010000233.1 GCA_030151245.1 Ignatzschineria sp.
GGATCATGATCCGGATCATTCACATGTACCATACTTGCTTGAGAAAATGCCGAGAGTGTTTTATGAGTACTTTGCGTGACATAATCCGCTCCTAGCTCTAATGCCGTTGGTCTAAAAATAGGATGAAAACGCGCAAAGCCATACCACGCTTCATCAATAATAACCTTAATCCCCGAACGATGTGCGGCCTCAATGATCGGCTTTAGATCATAAATCAATCCATCATAAGTCGGATTCGTTAGAATTAATGCCTTGGCATTTGGATGGTTCTCAATAGCTGTTAAGATCGTCTCTTTAGGAACTGAAGCAAAAATCCCCAGTTCTTCATTCACACTACTATTAAGATAAATTGGTTTTGCCCCCGATAAAATCACGCCATGATGAACTGATTTATGACAGTTACGATCTAGCAATAAAATATCCCCCGGCGTTAACACACTTTGGAGAATCACCTTATTCGCGGTAGAGGAGCCGTTAGTTGCAAAATAGGTCTGCTTAGCGCCAAAAGCATCTGCTGCTAAATCTTGCGCTTGTGCAATAACCCCTTCAGGATGCAAGAGAGAATCTAAACTCTGCACGGAAACAGAGAGATCCGCTTGCCACATACTCTGCCCGACAAAATGATAAAAATCAGTTCCCCAAGCGCTATAACGCAACGAGTTACCATTAGAATGTCCAGGCGTATGCCATGAATCTGGCTGAGTTTGGACATACTCCCGCAACGCACTAAAAAATGGTGTTGACGCTCGAATCACTAAATCTTGGCACACTTTATCTAATAAGGCTGACGGCGTAAAACTCTCTAAGGGGCAATCCTCTAACCGTGAAGGTATAGGATTAGGCTTATCAGGCTTATGCCACCAATAAGCATTTAACTCTAAACGCCAATCTCCTTCTACAATCGGAGTTAGCGCTTTAACATGTGCTTTATTCAACAAATGTCCCACAAAAATCACGGCGTGAATATTAGGGTCTAAAACATATTCAGGAAACTGCTCAAAACTACAATTTTCAAATGCTACCATCAGTGGCGCTGCCACCAACATCTGATTCTTAATAGCCGTTTTTCCCTCTTTCGAAACAATTAACACTGTACATAATGAACTCATGCCTTGTCCTTCTTATTTTGATAATGATGATTAAATTGGCGCATCGGGTTCTTACAAATCCCCTTCCCCCACTGTGAAAATTTCTTTTAACCTATTTATTGACTCTATCTCATTCAATCATCTTCATCATACACTTTCTATCATGAACCCATTCAAAAAGCGATGAGATCAAACAGAATACAGCCTTTAAAAATTTCCCATAAAAAAACCTAACTTCACGACTTTAAATCGTGACAGTTAGGTTTTGCTCAACAAGCAATAGATCGCTATCGATTCGCGTCAATAGACCTCAACTATGTAAATATTACAAAATGTGCAAATCCGGCAATAATCGGTAAAGCAATGATCGTTCTTACTAAAAAAATCATTAACAACTCAAAAATATTGAGCGGGATTTTCGAACGTAGAATCAAAGCGCCTACTTCCGTCAAATAGATGATTTGCACTACTGAAACACAAGCAATCACAAATCTTGTGAGTTCACTCTCAATAGCATTGCCTAAGACAGCCGGTAAAAACATATCCGCGAAACCGACTAACATGGTAGGAGCAGCTTTCGCGGCTTCTGGTATCCCCAATAACTCTAAATAGTAGATAAAGGGAAATGAGAGATAGGTAAAAATTTCCGTATACTCTGAAATAGCTAGCGCAAATGTTCCAATGGCAAACATTAACGGTAATAATCCCATATAGACGTCTAATAATACAAAAACACTTCTACAAAATGACTGGGATATTGAAGGTGCTCTCTCAGCTTTATCAATCGCTTGTGATACCGCCCATCGAGCCAGCGGTATATTGGCAGGAATTAACTCTGAAGCGGAATTCCCCTCAACTAAGTAACGATCTTTTTTCCAGGATAATGGTGGTATTCTTGGCATAACAATCGCTAGTACTAATGCGGTTACAATCACTACCGCATAAAACTGTAAAAATAGATGTGTTACATTTAAAAAACTAACAATCAATAGACTAAAGGCAATAGAAGCCACTGAAAAGTTTGTCGCCGCAACTGCAGCTTGTCTTGCACTATAAAATCCCCGCTCATACTGTTGAGAGGTGATAATAACCCCTACCGCAGAAGATCCCAGCCATGACGCCATTGCGTCAATTGCGACACGTCCCGGTAATCTAAAAACTTTTTGAAACACTCTTGAAAGCAATATCCCCACAAACTCCATTAACCCATAATCAACTAAAAAAGGGAGTAGTAACATGGCGAAAAGAAAAAAGGGAATTAAAACAGGATTAAGATCATTTAAAATTAATCCCCCCGTATTACTGCTGTAAACCCATTCTGGTCCCACTTGCCAATAAATAAAATTGACAAAAACACCTCCAATAATTCTTAAAACAAACCAGATCTTTGTAGGATAAAAGAGAGAGGCAAGATAACCATCTGATACAATTCTATTGGGCTTAAAAACCCCCACTATTAATGTCATCACTGCAGAGAATGTGACTAAAATATAAGCGACTGTTGGTAAAGTTGTGGCGCTAATAACGGACTTTAATAAACTCGCCAAAACACCTATACCAATCGTCCATTCCCCATCCCAGAAAATTGGGGTTAAAAAGAACAAAACTCCTATTAATGAACATATTATAAATTTTACTGTTGCAGTTTTTCGAGTTGCACGCTCCGTCTGACAGTCAAGTATCTCACTTGATGCCGACATCTGCTCTGTTTTCATTTTCTCTCCTTTTTGCCTTCTGCCAAAACCCAAAGGCGAGATACTCCGCTCTTGCTGTTTCCCAGCTTATTTTTTTATAACAATAACGCGTTAGTATCTTTTTAAAGCTTAGTGATAGGTATTATACCCATCACTAAGTCTATTTTTGATTTCTTCTCCATCCGATTATAAGACAGCTAGAAATACACGTTAGATTATTACTGTCTCCTAATTATTAAAAGTCATAGGATCGAAGAAGTATTACGATTTTTACTCGTCATAACGTACTTTTGGTAAAACACAGAGCATTTCAAAAAGCATGTTCGCTCCTAAAACGGCAGTTGTTCCAAAAGGGTCATAAGGAGGTGAAACTTCTACTAAGTCTGCTCCGACAATGTTAAGACCTTTCAATCCACGTACAATCTCTAAACCTTGAGGTACTGTTAATCCCCCAATTTCAACAGTCCCAGTTCCCGGCGCATGGGCAGGATCGAAACTATCGATATCATAACTAATATAAACAGGTCCATCCTTCATCAGCTCTCTAATTTCAGCCATTAAAGGAACAAGAGACTTATGCCAGCACTCTTCTGCCGGAACGACTTTGAACCCCTGCTCTTTAGACCAATCAAACTCATCTGCACTATAACCTGTACCACGAAGCCCAATCTGTACAACACGGTTACAATCGAGTAATCCCTCTTCTACTGCACGGCGAAATGGTGTACCATGAGCGATTTTTTCACCAAACATCGTATCGTTAATATCGGCATGTGCATCCACATGAATTAAACCCACAGGACCATGCTTCTCTTTCATCGCACGAAGAATAGGGAGAACAATTGTGTGATCGCCCCCGAGAGTCAAAGGAATCGCATCATGTGCGAGAATTTTTTCACGATAGAAGTCCGTAATAATATCCATACTTTTAAGAATATTAAAAGTATTAATCGGCACATCACCAATATCTGCGATTTGCATGCTTTCAAAGGGTGCTGCTTTTGTCGCCACATTATAAGGACGAAGCATTCTGGATTCATCCCGAATCTGTCTTGGTCCCAAACGAGTTCCCGGACGGTTCGAGGCACCAATATCAAAAGGAATTCCTACAAATGCCGCATCTAAACCTTTCGCATCAACTTGCGTTGGTAAGCGCATCATTGTTGCAATCCCACCGCAGCGCGGCATTTCATTTCCACCTAAAGGCTGATTGAATTTAGTTGTCATACTTTTTCCTCCATTGATGAGATCTAAAATCTTAGATCTTTTATGACGATTGATTTTTTATCTTCAATTCATATTAGGCAGGTTTCGCA
>JASLEF010000022.1 GCA_030151245.1 Ignatzschineria sp.
AATAGATATTCAATGCCGTAAAATAATCTTCCCGGCACCTATACGCAACAAAGGTTCATTCATCAGCTTTCTATTATAACGATTTTAATAAGATAAAGAGATGATTCATCTCGATCATTCAGCAGAGAATAGTTCTTTCAACCAATCTCATGACGTTAATTTAAAATTATCTGAGGAGAGGTTAAAGCGCTTTTAAAAAACGAGGTGTGGCAGAAGCAGACGATGCTTACCCTTATCAGTGTCATACTCGCAGTGATCACCTGCACTCCTAAAAAATCACCATACCTCGTAAAGCGCTAGAAATGCCCCATAAAAAAGCCTTTAAGAATATCTTCTTAAAGGCTTTATCAATAACATTTAAGTTTAAAGTATTGACTTACTTCACAACCGTCAGCATTAACGTCTTGAAACCCTTTCAACTAGCGGCAACATCCTAATTTCACGCATAATATCCGCTAAATGCTTACGATCTTCAACATCTACCACAAAACGAATTCTCACTAAATCATCACTCATAGGTTCAGACATAAACTCTCCAAAATCAAGGTTCATCTCCGTCACTTTTGCGCTGACTGAAGCAATTGCCCCGCGGCGATTTTTCGCGATTAATGTCAGTTGTACAGGAAAATCACCCTGGGCTTTCTTACTCCATGCTAGTGGAATCCAACGATCTGCCTGTTTCTTATAATTTTCAACATTCGCACAATCTACCTGATGGATCACCATGCCGTGACGCTGACTGAGATAGCCAATAATCGACTCTCCGGGTAATGGATAACAACATCGACCTAAGGTTGTCTTCATCTTTTCCGCACCGATAATAATATCACTAGAAACCTCTAAGCCATCATCATCCTCTTCCGGCGCTTCATGCATCTCAACCTCAAGCCCTTGCTTTACTAAGAACCGATTAATGACATAATGCATGGGATACTTTCCACGACCAATCCCAATCAGGAGCTCTTCCCTTGTACCCAGGTCAAGCTCTTCTAACAAGACCTCATGATCCTTACGGGTATAATCATCGAGCAAAATCCCTTTCTCTTCTAGTGCTTGAGTCAACAACTCTTCACCAATATTTAAAGAGACATCATTAGGCAGCTTAGAGAGATAGGTCAAAATACTTGTTCTAGCACGAGCACTCACCACATAATCAAGCCATTTAGGCGAGGGTCTTAATCCTTGCTCTGTGATAATTTCTACCGTTTGCCCGTTATGGAGAGATTGTGAGAAAGGAACTTCTTGTCCATCCACGATAATTGCCTTACAACGATTCCCTACTTCCGTATGGACTGCATAGGCAAAATCTATTCCCGTCGACCCTTTGGGCAATTCGATAATACGACCTTTTGGCGTAAAGAGATAAATCTCTTTTGGAAAAAGGTTCGCTTTCATCGCTTCCATAAATTCTTCAGAAGAGATGCCACTATCTTGTAATTCTGTGACCGAATCTAACCATTTATTCGTACGAATTTGGTTATGTCCTTGTCCCTCATAAGCATCTTTATAACGCCAGTGAGCTGCCGCACCAGCTTCAGCAATGACGTGCATATCACGAGTGCGGATTTGTACTTCTACTGGCAAACCATTACGACCAAAGACGATGGTATGTAAACTTTGATAACCATTCCCTTTAGGGATGGCAATATAATCTTTAAAGCCCCCAATAATCGGTTTATAGAGCTGATGAACCATTCCTAATACACGATAACACTCGTCTACCGTCGAAACGATAACGCGAATCGCAAAGATATCATAAACAAGCTCAATTTTACCTTTGATTTTAAGCTTGTTATAAATACTCCAAAGATGTTTTTGACGTGTAGAGATACGCGATAAAATATTACTACGAACAAGACGATCATAAATCGTATCTTTAATACGAGTCAGATTTTCACTCTCATTTGCATACTTCTCATCAATTGCCTTTGCTAATACCGCATGGCGCATCGGATAGATATTTTCAAAACAAAGATTTTCTAAATAGACTTGTAACACATACATGCCTAATCGTGCTGCAATCGGCGCATAGACCTCTAAAGTTTCATTAGCAATTCGACGCTTTTTATATGCCGGCAATGAACCTAACGTGCGCATATTATGCAATCTATCTGCAAGCTTCACCATGATGATTCTGAGATCTTTGGTCATCGCCAAAATCATTTTACGGAAATTTTCTGCTTTTGCTTCTTCTTTCGATCTGAACTTTATCTTTGTCAGCTTCGTCACACCATCGACGATTTGTGCAACTTCTTCCCCGAACTCATGCTTTATCTCATCATAACCAATCTCTGTATCTTCAATAACATCATGGAGAATCGCACCCACCAGTGAAGACTTATCAATCTGAACTTCACTTAAAATCAGCGCTACAGCGATCGGGTGGAAGATGTAAGGTTCTCCAGACGAGCGAAATTGTTCCTGATGCGCAAAAGCACCATAAATACAGGCACGTTTAACCTCATTAACCTCTTCTTCCGAAAGATAGCGACCCACGATTCGCAATAAGCGATCGACTTTAATCTCAAACTCTTTACGCCAGGGAAGGAGGTTTGGAGGAAGATGATGACTCTCCATCAGGACTCCTTTTGAACCGATTTTTTCGATCCTTTGATCAATCTATAAATTCTCTATACTCAGAGATAACATAAATTATCATTTAATTAAATCAATAATAATTGCTGTTTTGTCATTTTTATTTTTGTATGAAGTTTCTATTAAAAATCTTACAAGCAACAAAAATAGCCAGCCAAATATGCTTTGCTGGCTCTATATTACATAGCTTAATGGCGAACGCTTAGAACTCTGCGTTATACTCTAACTCTTTTGCTTTGATCTCATCAGGAGTAATATCTCCCTTCGCAATCTCACGAAGTGCAATCACCGTTGGTTTTGATGCACGACTTGTACGTACTACTGTTGGTTCTGCACCACGCTCGAGCTGTCTAGCTCTCTTCGCCGCAACTGCTACTAATTGAAAACGATTATCTACTTTTTCTAAACAATCTTGAACCGTTACACGAGCCATAAATTTTTACTCCTAAAACTTAATCTTTTATTAATTCTAACTCTGACGAACATTGATACCGTCAGAATCTAAAAACACACATAATCCTAATATAACGCATAATTCTCAATTAATGAGAATATTAAAGCTCTACTCAGAGATTTAAGGTGATACAAAGAAGATATCGAACGCCTACTTTGTACGCCAAAAACACCGAAAGATTTCTTAAATCGCTGATAATGAGCCATCCTCTACTGCATAGCAGTCATCTATAACTCACTAAAAAAGTGGGTTAGTATACCGCTAAACTCATTAAAAATTTAGATTTTTTAACCTAACAAGCTCTCTAATAAAGATTGATTGTTAGCTTTTTGATAGACCGTACGCAAACGATTTACACGAAATATCTCTTTCAAATCTTGTAGTGCTGTCTCAAAATCATCATTGACCACAACATAATCAAAACTTTCATAATGACGAATTTGATTGACCGCATCCGCCATCCGTTTTTTAACTACGGCAGGATCATCTTGTTGACGGGCAGATAACCGCTCTTCTAAAGAGGCAATGGAAGGAGGAATAATAAAAATCAACTCCGCATCTGGCATAATCGCTTTAACAGAATTAGCCCCTTGCCAATCGATCACTAGTACGACATCTTTTCCTGTCTCTGTATGCTTTCTTACTTCTGCAAGAGAAGTTCCATAAAGATTATCGAAAACTTCCGCATGCTCAAGAAACGCTTGATTTTGAATCATCTCTCTAAATTGATCTTTTGTCACAAAATGATAATCCACACCATTCTCTTCCCCTTCACGGGCGCCACGTGTGGTATGAGTGACCGCTCTTGTAACATTAACATCTTGCGCCATAAGCGCCTCAACCAATGTTGTTTTCCCTGCCCCTGATGGCGCAGAAATAACATAAACTCGCCCATTTACTTGCGATTTCGCATTTGATAACTGCATCTTTTTTAATTCTCTTTCCTATCGATTCTATTCAAATCGACCTTTTCTTGAACGATTATTGAACTAGTATATAATAAACCACTTGTAATGTTATTCTATTTAATAGAAAACATTGAAATACTAAGCGTTATACTAAGCGTTCCTAATTATATGGAGTAAAACCCTATTATGTTAAAAAAGTTACTATTAAGCACAAGTGTTGCACTTCTTTTAGGAAGCGTTGCAGCAGCCCAACAAAGCCAAACAGAAGTTATTTACCTCAAACAACATGGCGACTGGAAAGTTGAATGTTTACAAGATGAGTCTCCTGAAGGAACTTTCGAAAACTGCTTAATGTCAACAACTGGTGATATTGAACTGACAAACCCTAATGATGAGAAGCAAAAGCAAAAAATTAAAGCACTCAGAGCTTCAGTCGTTTATATCGATGGCAACCCAACGCTTATTTTCAGCGCCCTTCCTGGGGCACTTTTAATTCCAGGTCTTGAACTTAAGATTGATGGAAAGCAACTCGAAATTGAAGGTTCTAAAGTGACTGGTTTAAGCTTTGAACGCTGCTTACCAGATGGTTGTATCACAGGCCTTCCAATTAATGATCCTAAAGTTCTCAGTACCTTAAAAAGTTCAGGAAAACTCAATGTAAGCTATACACATGACTTCTTAGGTCCAGATGCTAATAACGTTAAAGTTGATATTTCAATGAAAGGCTTTACGACATCACTAGATGATTTAGCAAAACAATCGGAAGCAAAATAAGTTTTCTTGATAAAAAGAGACAGACTTTCAAAGGGATCTTCATTGGTTAGATCCCTTTTTTAGTTTATAATCGTCAGATTATCTTCGTTAAAGAGAGACTCTTTATAACGAATAAACCCGATATTAAAAGCGCTCAGTAGAGTGCTATTTTCCTTTAAATTATTAATTAAGTAGCTTTACTTCTATGGATTATCCTCAACATTTTGGCGTTATTGTTATTGGTGGCGGACACGCTGGCACCGAAGCTGCACTTGCATCTGCTCGTCTAGGCGTTCCGACACTCCTTTTAACACACAATATCGAAACACTCGGTCAGCTTAGCTGTAACCCTGCAATTGGTGGAATCGGTAAAGGTCAAATCGTCAAAGAAATTGATGCGATGGGCGGTGCAATGGCACACGTCACTGACCTTTCTGGCATTCAATTTAGAACTTTAAATGCGTCTAAAGGTCCGGCAGTACGATCAACAAGAGCCCAGGCCGATAGAACACTTTATAAGACTGCCATGCGCAAGATCTTAGAGAATCAACCGAATCTCTACCTCTTTCAACAAGCCGCTGATGACTTAATTCTCAATGGCGATAAAGTCTCCGGTGTCATTACACAAACAGGAATTCGTTTTCATGGAGAAACTGTCATTTTAACAGCTGGCACATTCTTATCTGGATTAATCCATATTGGAATGCAAAATTATAGTGGCGGCAGAATGGGCGATACAGCTTCCATCCCACTGTCTCATAAACTTGCAGAGCTCAACCTTGGAAAAGGTCGGTTAAAAACAGGAACTCCTCCACGAATTGATGGAAAAAGTATTGATTTCAGCAATATGTCGGAGCAGCCTGGCGATACTCCCACACCGGTATTTTCATACCTTGGAAATCGCGAAGAACATCCTCGTCAAGTCTCTTGCTGGACAACTTATACAAATGAAGAGACCCATGACATCATTCGTAGCGGTTTAGATCGTTCACCAATGTATGCTGATAATAAAACTATTGAGGGGTTAGGTCCGAGATACTGCCCTTCGGTCGAAGATAAGATCATGAAATTTGCTGACAAAGATCAGCACCATGTCTTCTTAGAACCAGAAGGATTAGATACTCATGAATACTATCCGAATGGAATCTCCACAAGCTTGCCGTTTGATGTACAAATCCGATTAGTTCGCAGCATCCCGGGAATGAAAAACGCCCATATCACCCGTCCTGGTTACGCCATCGAATATGATTTCTTTGATCCTAGAAACCTCAAGTTTACCTTAGAGACCAAAGCCATTGAGAACCTCTATTTTGCTGGACAAATTAATGGTACTACAGGCTATGAAGAAGCAGCAGCACAAGGTCTTCTTGCTGGCTTAAATGCCGCACGCCGTTATCTTGAAAAAGATGCGTGGTATCCAAAACGTCATGAGGCTTATACAGGCGTAATGATTGATGATTTGATTAATCTCGGCGTTCGTGAACCCTACCGTATGTTCACTTCTCGCGCTGAGCATCGTCTTATTCTCCGTGAAGATAATGCTGACGAAAGATTGACACCGATTGGACGAGAATTAGGTCTTGTAGATGATTATCGCTGGGAGAAGTTCCTTGAGAAACAGGAAGCCATTGTTCAAGCAGAGCAAAAATTCAAAGATTGGATGATTCGTATTGATTCACCGGCAGGCCAAAAAGTTCAAGCAGAGCATCGCGTTGAGCTTAAACAGAATATTCGAGCATTGGCACTCTTAAAACGTCCTGAAATTACCCTAGAAAAACTTCTAGAACTTCACGATGTTGATGGTCCTGAATTAAGTGAATTTTCTCCCGAAGTACTCCAAAAAATTGAAATTCACACCAAATATGAAGGCTATATCAATCGCAGTATCGAAGATATTAAGCGTAATCAAAAATTTGAAAATGCAGCTCTTCCCGCTAATATCGATTATAGCTTAGTCGAAGGTCTATCAATCGAAATTCAAGAACGCTTGAATCAGGCCCAACCTGAAACTCTAGGTCAAGCATCTAGAATTCAAGGAGTGACACCTGCGGCAACATCCCTCATCTTAGTACATTTAAGAAAAGGTAAATTACCGGTTAAAAATAGCCAGAAGGATTAAATCATCATGCGTAAAGCCATACTTAAAGTAGCCTTATCATCAATACTCGCCCTCTCCTTAAGTTCTGCCAACAGCCTCATCGATATCTTAAAAGATAGTCAGAACCCAGAAGTAGAATCATTAGTGCAATATCAAAATGATAATAATCTCTACTTTAAGGATGCGTATGGCTTTACGCTCTATGATTATGTTTACGCTAAAAATAATCCTGCACTCAATGAATGGTTGCAAAGCAAGAATATTCAAAGTGGTGTGACGCCGGCATTAGTCCAACGCGCACAAATATGGTTATTTTTACTCAACTACCCTGTGGATAACCTTGAGGGTAACTTTACACCGGCCTTCCAAGAGAATATTCTAAACTATCAAACCCAAAATGATCTTATCACCATTCCTCGCATTACGCCGGAATGGTTTATTGACCTCGAACATGATGCAATTGCAACGCTATTGCAAGAAATTGAGAAAGTGAATCCCACGCTTTCTAAGTCAGATTTACAGTCAGAATTAATCAAAGTATTACAAGATCGACTTCCCGAGAGTGTCGAATTAAATAAGCTGATTAGCGAGAGCAATATTCTCAATGCCACCCGTGATAAACTTCTATTTGAAATCAACCCTCAAGACCCCCAACAAGCGCCTTATGAAACCCTCTTAGAACTTGATTTCTTACAGGACTCTCCACAGAGTCAACCACTCTCATTACCAGATTCATTAGTCACGTTTTTTGACTTCAATCGTGATGATATTCAAAAAATCACTCATAACCCTCGTTCACAAAAGACCTTAACGTTACAAACATGGTTACGAATCGCGGGTTATTTTCCACCACCCTTAATCATTGATGGCACCAATGGTGCTAACTCACGCAATGCAATTAAACGATACCAAACAGCGATTAATCAACCTGCGGATGGAATCCCTCATGTTCGCTGGGAAGAACCATTAGAAACGCTAGTGAGAACCAAAGCACAACAGCAACTACAATTATTGGGGCATTATAAACGTGCGATTAATGGTCGCAATGATGCTGCCACTCGAAATGCAATTCGTCGCTTTGAAAAGTCTATAGAACTTCCCGAAACAGGAACATTGGCCCCCAATGTTCTTATGCATCTCTTTAATCCAAACTTCTTTCCAGAAGGGACCAATATCGTTACAGAACCGGTCATTATCGCTACAGAAGTCGATATCCCGACTGTTACAAACAATTCAGAGAAACCTGTTCAAAATAAAGAGTCTGAGGAAAGCATGAAAACAGATCTTTCCTCACCGGTAATTGCTGATGCCTATATGACCCTGACACCTATTGTCCAACAAGCCTTAACACGACTTCTACAACAACAGAAAAAAGCAGAAGAGGAAGCAAAAGCCGCCGCAGAAATCGCAGCAAAAAAGGCAGAAGAAGCGGCAAAAAAAGCAGAGTTTGAAGCAAAAATTCAAGCGCTAATAGAACTTAAAGAGCCCATCCAATCATTTGCATTAACCCGGGCGGAAGTAGACAATCTCATTATTAAAGCTAGACGATCTGACATCTTCTTTACCCAGACCGCCTTCTACCTTTTAAAGCTTTATGATGGAGATATTGATGGATCAAATGGTCCTGCAACTCGTGAAGCCATTCGCCGCTTTGAAAAAGCTCTTGGACAGAGAGAAACGGGAGAAATACTACCTAGATGGCAAACCCCCTTAAGACAAATCATGTACCGCATGGTGCAATATCGTCTGACACAAGATGGCTTTTATAAAGGAGATATTGATGGCATCTCAGGTCCCGGTACTCGTAATGCAATTATGGCTTATGAAAAGGCAAATCATACAGAAGAAGTGGGCCGTTTAACGCCAGCATTGTTATTAACACTCTTTAATACAGATCTTCATAATATTGTTAAAGGTTCGGAGGGTACAGAAGATATCCCAACAGACTCATTAGAAGATGTCACTGATGATGGTACCGCTCCCGTAAGCGCTGAAGAGGACCGAGAACTACAAGCAGACCAAAATAAAAATGAGGAAAAATATCGCGCATCCGTCAAAGCGGTTGACTTATCTCATGCAAAAAGTACTGAAGATATTGCTTTAATACAGTTACAGCTAGCATATCTCGGCTTTTACACAGGCACTATTGATGGCTTGACAGGTCCTGGTTCAACCCGTGCAATTACCGCCTTCCAAAAAGAATTCCAACTCCCAACATCTGGCAAACTAGATAAACGCACACAAGAAAGATTAGAGACTGAGAATATTAATAAATTTCAACGCTACCTAAAACGTACCGGTTATATGAAAGACCCTGAAACAGGTGCAATGGGACCGAAAACCCGTCGTGCAGTTGGGATTCTTAAAAATCGTTATGGTTATAACGTCAATGAAACACTCGATATTCCGGCATATTTGATTTTAATTGATGAGGAACAAGGTTCCACTATCGCTAAAGAATATTACGATAAAGTTATCAAAGCCAAAGAGGAAGAAGAAGCACTTAAAGATACTCAAAGTTATCTCATCGGATTTGGTATTCTAAAAGGCAAAGCCGATGGAAAAATGGGACCTGCGACACAACGCGCGATTAGTTCTTACCGCTCACAACAAGGATTAGCGAAAGGTCAACAAATTGACAATGCACTGCTAGAATCTTTCAAAAAAACATCCCCAAAACAAGCACAGGCCTACTTACAACAATTAGGCTATCCTATTAAGCCGGATGGTATTTTTGGTAATAACTCTAAAAAGCAGCTCAATGCCTTCTTAAAAAGCCAAAGAAAACCCGCATCAGATATCGTGACTGCTACTATTTTAATGGATTTAAAAATAGCTCTTGATGCTAAACTCGCAGGTCGTAGTAGTACCTCTACTGCCTCCCCCGCAACAACAGCACCTCGCACTGGAACGCCTCCACGCTTACAAAGAGGACTTCAAGAAGAAGGGATTCTTTCTAATGCGCCAAGCACAACCGTCAATGGACCGCTACAAGTCGTCAAGAACAATTCTGGTGCCATTGTGGGCTGTAAGGTTCGAAACATCACCATGGCGGCAGACTGGTGTAGCGGTAAACGTAATGGCTCAAGTTGCCGAGTGCTCTATAAAAACGGACGCGTCCTCTCCATGAACTGCCGTTAATCAATCGGACTGAGTCAATAATAAACCCCTACCGTATAAACATATTGTAGGGGTTTTGTTTTTTATAGAATATCCATGATGGGACTGGCCTTATCAGCACTAGGTCCTTACCAAATCGTTCTTTATTATTTCAGATAGAGAAATCCCCAAAAGTGGTTAATAGGCTCGCAATGAAAGGTCTCCAGAGAGATGAGGTTTAATTGAACCATCTGCATATTGAATTAATAAGGCGCCACTAGCATCGATCCCGACCTCCTTACCAATTTCATCCCCCTTATCAGACATCAATCGTACCGTTCTATCAAAGAAACAGCTCTTAGATTCCCACTGTTTTTGCAAATTCGGTAATGTTTCTGGTGCACTACTAATTTTTTGACAAATCTCATATAATCGTTGCGCTAAAGTCGCTACTAAAATATTACGATCCAAAGATTTTCCTAAAACAGCTTCGCAGTTAGTGGGATGATTACCCACTACTTCCATAGATGGATCTTGTTGATTATTCACCCCCATCCCTACAATGACATCTATTCCCTTAGAAGTGATGGTACTTTCCACTAAAATCCCTGCCAGTTTCTGTCCTTCAACCCAAATATCATTAGGCCATTTAATTTTTGCATTATCGATACCCAAAGTATTCAATGCTTCCAATAGTGCGATCCCCGCACGAAGACTCAAACTACTCAAATAGGGTAATGCCGCTTGTGGAAAATGATACTTAAATGAAAAATAGAGATTCTTTGCTAATGGGGAGATCCATTTTTTTGCACGTCGACCTCGTCCTCCTTGTTGCATTTCCGTCACAGCAACTGCCGCAAAATCTGAGAAACCATCATTCTCTGTAGGCAAGCGGACTTTCTCTAAATCAGTATTCGTTGAATTTGTTATAAAGGACGTTTTTATCAAAAATTTATCGTGTAATATTTCCGGAAGATAATGGAATATTTGCAACTTACTCAAAGGCTGATAAGTGGCTACTGTTTCAAAACTTTGTAAAAATGAGTCATATTGAAAAAGATCACTCATCGCACATAAAGCAACCATAGCTTCTTCCAGCGTATTCTGATCTACCACCAGTAATGCAGCAAGCTCCTCTTTAGAATAGATTCCTTTTTTTGAAACTTTTTGAAATATTGCCTCAATCAATGCGATCTCTTCCAAAGTATCCTCCTCTCTCACGTTTCTCTTAATCATCAACCTATAATATCGCTATTTCGCTTTAATCATACCTGCCCTAACTGCCGGCACAGAAATAATAATAAAATACAAAATCTTCCACACATACGCCTGTTTTTTAACAGCGATGTTACTAAAAAAATTCAAACCAATGTAATTATTTTATCCTGAAGAATCATCATAACCTATCGATCAAATCAAAATAATTTTATTCACGCACAAAAAAAAGAGTGCTTTAAAAGCACCCTTTTTTTTGAGTTCTTTAAATTAACTAAAGAACACCACTCCAAATAATAATGCCCAACCCACAATGCAAAGTAGAGCAATAATATAGAGCGGAAGCTTATATATAAATACACTTTCAGACATAAACCTTCCCCTTATATCCAATATTCTGAACTAAATAGCTTTATAATACATTAACTACAGCATTCGCCGCAAGTTCAATATTATCGTCATTGAGCGCCGCAATACAAATTCTGCCAGTGTCAACTGTATAGATAGCATAGTCCTTTTTCATTTTCTCAACTTGATCTGCGCTAAGTCCTGAGTAAGAAAACATTCCCGCCTGATTATTAATGAAACTAAAATCAACTTTATCCTGTTTCGTATTCAATAACTTCACAAATTTCGAACGCATATCTTTTATACGATCACGCATTCCGGCAAGCTCCGCTTCCCACTCTGCACGAAGTTGATCATCTGCTAAGACATAATGGACCAGCTGCGCACCATAGGAAGGAGGCGATGAATAAATTGCTCGCACCATCGTTTTGAGCTGAGAAGTAATACGCGCCTGCTCTTCTTCATTCGAAGTAATCACCGTTAATGCCCCAATTCTCTCACTATAAAGCGAGAATGATTTAGAAAATGAAGTGGCAATAAATACAGGGATATCTTGCTCTGCAAAGATATGGATCGCCGCTGCATCCTCACGAATACCCTTTGAGAAACCTTGGTATGCCATATCTAAAAAAGGAATCAGGTTACGCTCTTTAAAGAGCTTAGCGACTTTTTGCCACTGCTCTGCAGATAGGTCTGCACCTGTAGGATTGTGACAGCAAGCATGGAGTACGACGATAGATTGCTCAGGCAACGTCTCCATCGTCTGATAAAACTCCTCAAATGCAACACCCTTAGTTTCTTCATCAAAATAAGGATAATCCTTCACCTCAAAGCCCGCACCTTCAAAAATCGCAATATGATTACTCCAAGTCGGATTTGAAACATAGACTGTGCTATTAGGAACCACTGTATGTAAAAAATCACCACCAATCTTCAGAGCGCCGGTTCCCCCTAGCGTCTGAATTGTTGATAATCTTTTTTGTTGATAAAGTTCATGATCCTCTGTAAAGAGAAGTTTTTGAACACAATCAACATAACTCCCAAGCCCACTCATGGGGAGATAAACTCGCGGCGTCGGATGATCAAAGAGATAGGCTTCTGCGGCTTTTACTGCCTTTAAAATAGGTACTCGACCGGCATGATCCGAATAGATCCCGATACTTAAGTTAACTTTTTCTTCCCTTGGATCCTGCTTAAAGGATTCAACAACACCTAAGATCGCATCATCTGGCGCTAATGGAACGCCGTTAAATAGTTTCATTCTGATTCCTTCTCTTCAATTTTATAGTGGCCAAACATAGATCACTGTTGGAACAACCGTCACGATCAACAGTAAGTCTAACAAAAAGCCCATCCGCCAATAATCTCCAAATTGATAGCCTCCTGGCCCCATTACCAACGTATTGGAATGGTGCCCTATCGGGGTATTAAAAGCACATGAACAAGCAATTGCGATAATCATCAAATAGGGATCGATATTATGACCCATCATATTTGCGACGCCCACCGCGATTGGCGCCATGATGACTGCCGTTGCTGAACTGTTAATAACATCTGTAATCAGCATTGTTATTAGCATGACTATAGACAATACTAACATAGCTGGCAAGCCTTCTAAAAGTGGGACGATCGATGTGACGATAATATTTGTCGCTCCTGATTGCTCTAACGCGGCACCCACTGTAATAAAACATCCTAATAAAATAATTAAAGGTCCATCAATGCTTTGATAAACTTCACGAAGAGGGATTAGCTTAAAAAGCACCAACAATAATATCGCTAAAGGAAAAGCAATGTGAGGCGGTAAGATTTGCAAAGCCACCGCTAAAACAGAGAGCATAAAAATGCCGACTGTTGGCCACATTTTAGAGGAGGGCTTTAAGCGAATATTCCTTTCCGCTAATGGCAGACATCCCAAATAATTCATAGTCTCCGGCAACTCTTTTTTATCCCCTTGAATAAGCAAGATATCCCCTGCTTTTAACGTCAAACGGGAAAACCGTTGGCGAATACTCTCCCCTTGCCTTGAGACTCCTAGAATGTTGATATTATAGCGTTCTCGAAGATAGAGCTCAGACAACATATGTCCGGAAATCCTCGCGCCAGGATTGACGACAACTTCAAGAATTTCCATCGATTCAATCGCATCTTTTTCCTTACCGCCTTTCGTAAATTTAATATTCACGCCGGAGAGTAATTCCATCTGCTTAAGATCTTCTGGTTGCCCTTCAATTAAAAGAATATCATTCTCCCGAAGCACCTCTTCCTTACTGGGTGATAAGAGCCGTCTTGCACCTCTTAAAAGCGTCACTACATTAACATGATCTTCAGTGACTTTTTCCAGCTCTCCAATGGTTTTACCAATAAACTTATTATTTGCTAAAATTTTAGCTTCAAGAAGATAATCATCCGTTTCAAACAGTCGACTATTACTCTCTGTATCTCTCACCGGAATTAAACGCCAACCGATAAAAGAGATGTAGAGTAGTCCCACAATAACGATCACGATTCCCGTAGGTAAGAAATCAAACATTGCAAATGCCCCTAATGAGGGATCTGCTGTTTCACGATATTGTGCAATAATCATATTCGGAGGCGTTCCAATCAACGTCGCCGTCCCCCCCAATAATGACGCAAATGCCATCGGCATTAATAGTCGTGATGTGGGAATATTATAACGTTGCGATACCTGCAATGCGACGGGCATTATCAGAGCTAATGCCCCTACATCATTCATAAATGCAGAGAAAAATGCCACAAGCCCTGTGAGCGTTAAGATCAACAACACGGGACGGTCTGAAAAACGACTTAAATGTTGTGATAAGTGATAAGTCACTCCCGTATTTCCAAGAGCATTACTCAAAACTAGCACGGCGGCTACAGTAATCACAGCGCGATGACTAAAGCCTGAAAAAGCATCACCAATAGGCACTACCCCCCCTAGCACCATCGCTAACAATGCCCCTAAAGCCACGACATCAAAACGCCATTTCCCCACCATAAAAGCAATAAAACTACAAAACAAAATCACCAACGCGTAGAGTTGCACGTTGGTGATACCGTTAATTAGTGGTCCAGAAAATAATGTCAGCATATGATTCTATCTACTTCCGTGATATCAGTAACTTCTCTTGTGCTGAAAGCATAGCGTCTCTCTCTTCGGATGTAAATCTATCTTGATGGTATTCTCCTGTCTCCCCATCTAAGATCCACGCCGTATGATCTTCAAAGTAAGAGATTAGCCCTTCATTGATGATATGCGCTTTAATCGCATCATAATCAATAGGTACGGCAATTTCAATTCTTCTAAAGAAATTACGGTGCATCCAGTCTGCGCTAGAGATATAGAGTTGTTGTTCACCGGCATGATGAAAATAGAAAACGCGCGAATGTTCTAAGAATCTCCCCAAAACAGAAAAAACGCGAATATTCTCTGACAACCCTTTCAACCCGGGACGTAATGAACAAGCTCCTCGCACAAGTAAATCGATTTTCACCCCGGCATTCGAAGCTTCGTAAAGTTTTTCAATGATACTTGTCTCAAGCAATGCATTCATTCGCGCCATAATATGCGCTTCGCGCCCAGCAGAGGCTTCCTGAATCTCAAACTCAATATGTGAAATCAAATTATCATAGAGCGTAAATGGTGCCTGCCACAACTTCTTCAATTCAGGCGGTCGCCCTAAACTTCCTAGCGTCACAAAAATATCAGTGACATCTTGCGCAATTTCTCGATCACTCGTCATTAAAGCAAAGTCGGTATAAACCTTTGCCGTACCCGTATGGTAATTCCCCGTACTAAGATGCGTATAATACTCCAAATGATCGGGATTTTTATGAGTCGGTTCGTTACGCACAATTAATAACATTTTAGCATGAGTCTTGTAACCAAAAATGCCATAAACTACCTTCACACCCGCCTCTTCCAAAATAGAGGCCCAGGCTAAATTTGTTTCTTCATCAAAACGTGCCATCAATTCACAGACAACATTGACCTCTTTACCATTTTTGGCAGCCGTCACTAAATGCTTCATGAGTTGAGAGTCATTACCCGTACGATAAATCGTCATGCGAATCATCTGTACTTTAGGATCTTTTGCGGCAACTTCTAACAAACGTACTGTAGGCGCAAAGCTATCAAAAGGATGATGAAACAACTGATCTTTATTCTTGATAATAGAGAAAATATCATCCGTATCTACCCATTTTTCAGCATATTTTGGTAAAAATTCTGGATAAAACAACTCCGCACGCCCCTTTAAAAATTCCCGAAGTTCTCTAAAGCGAGTCAGATCAATGAAATGATCAATCGGATAAATTTCGGTTTGTGGCAACTCAAATTCTTTTGATAAAAAAGCTCTCAATTTTTTGGGCATCTGCGCACTGATCTCAAGCCGAACTGCGTGTCCAAAATTACGTTGATGCAGTTCTCCTTTTAGAGCCTGATGAAGATTCGTCAATTCCTCTTTATCAATGAATAGATGACTATTTCTCGTAACTCTAAACTGATAAGCGGCCTTTACAGTAAAACCATCAAAAATTGTTTTTAGCTGATCTCGAATCACTTCACAGGTCGATGTGAAACGAATCGTCTCCCCATGTTCCGGGAGTTTAATTAAAGAGGGTAAGTTTTTGGGGATCGACAACATCGCCGTATCCACTTCGCGACCATAAATATCCTTCCCTTTCAATTCAATAATATAGTTGAGTGACTTGTTATGAATATGCGGAAATGGATGAGCGACATCAAGCGCAATCGGCGTTAAGAGGGGATTGATCGACTCATAAAAATAAGAGGAGAGTTGTTTTCGATCCTCCTCAGTCCAATCCCCACGCTGAATAAATTCAACGTGACCATCTTGCTTTAAGAGCGGTAAAATTTCATCATTTAAAACAGAGTATTGCTCCTCAACAAGCTTCGTCACCCGATTAAAAATCGACTGTTGCCAACTATCAACAGGTTCTCCATCAATAAGGTTCTCTCCTGCAAAAATTCTCTCTTTAATATTCGCAAAACGAACCTCAAAGAATTCATCTAAATTCGAAGAGACAATCGTCACAAAGTTTAATCTTTCTAATACCGGCGTCGTTGCATTTTCTGCCTGTTTTAAAACCCTCTCTTGAAAAGCGAGGATAGATTTTTCACGATTAATGAGCGGCGTATTCATAAGTATGATCTCTCCAGTTAAAAAAAAGCCCGTCTATTTGACGGGCTTTCGAACTATTTAAAGACTTTTCAATCTATTTACTGCATCTAATTGAGATTTCGCCAACGTCAATTCAATTAACGCTTTCTCAACATCAAGTTCAGGCTTACCTGACTCAATCGCAGCCCTTGCTTCAGCTTTTGCCTTTTCAACTGCTGCCGCATCAAGATCTTTTGCACGCTCTGCACAATCTGCAAGAACAATGACCTCTTGAGGTTGAATTTCAAGTAAACCGCCTGAAATCCAGAATACCTCTTCAGTACCGTTTTCCAAAGTTAAACGTACTTGTCCTGGCTTTAACTGCGCTAAAGTCGGAACGTGACCAGGATATACGCCTATCTCACCCGTAACTGCTGTAGCTGCAAAAAAGGAAGCAATTCCTGTGTAAAGCTCTTTCTCAGCACTTACAATAGTGACATTGATAGTTTTCATATTATCCCCTTATTACTTTTTCTTCTCTTTCGCGTAACGATCAAGAACTTCGTTAAAGTTTCCTGTCATATAGAACATTTGCTCAGGAATATGGTCACCTTCACCTGCAAGAATCGCTTTAAAGCTTGAAATTGTATCTTGAAGTGAAACGTATTTACCAGGCGCACCTGTAAATACTTCTGCAACGTGGAATGGTTGAGATAAGAAACGTTGGATCTTACGAGCACGTGATACTGTAAGTTTATCGTCTTCTGAAAGCTCATCCATACCAAGAATCGCAATGATGTCTTTGAGTTCTTGATAACGTTGAAGAATCATCTGTACACCGCGAGCAATGTCGTAATGCTCTTGACCAATAACTAATGGGTCAAGCTGACGTGAAGTTGAATCTAATGGGTCTACCGCAGGATAGATACCAAGAGATGCGATATCACGTGAAAGTACGATTGTTGCATCTAAGTGAGCAAACGTTGTTGCTGGTGATGGGTCAGTTAAGTCATCCGCAGGAACATAAACCGCTTGTACTGATGTGATAGAACCTTTCTTCGTTGATGTAATACGCTCTTGAAGAACACCCATCTCTTCAGCAAGTGTTGGCTGGTAACCAACCGCTGATGGCATACGACCTAAAAGTGCTGAAACCTCAGTACCTGCAAGTGTATAACGATAGATGTTATCGATGAAGAGAAGAACGTCACGGCCTTCGTCACGGAAGAATTCTGCCATTGTAAGGCCAGAAAGT
>JASLEF010000250.1 GCA_030151245.1 Ignatzschineria sp.
GCTGTTGTTGTCAACGTATCGTTTAGGCGATCTTCTCGTGGGTTGTTCTCCAAAAGACGGATATTTTTCTTCGCCATAAGAATTGCTTTCGCATCTTCTGTGAAGCTTGGTGCGATGATGATCTCAAGGAAGATCTCGCTCATTTTCTCCGCTGTTTTTACATCAACTTCGCAGTTGGTTGCAATAATGCCGCCGAAAATTGATGTTGAATCTGCTTCAAATGCTTTTGTCCATGCTTCGAAAAGATCTTTACCTAAACCTACACCGCATGGATTCATGTGTTTTACTGCGACAACCACAGGCTCTTTGAACTCAAGCATGATGTTCACAGCGGCGTTTGCGTCTTGGATATTGTTGTAAGAAAGCTCTTTACCGTGAATCTGTGTTGCATGCGCCAGTGAGTTATTTTGCGCAAGTGGCGTACGGTAGAATGCAGCTTCTTGATGCGGGTTTTCGCCGTAACGAAGACCTTGTTGTTTCTCATACGTTAACGTCAATTTCTCTGGGAATTTGTCGCCGATTTCATTAGCAAAATATTGTGCGATCAACGCATCATAGGCTGCTGTCGTTTGATACACTTTAAGTGCTAAACGCTGACGAGTGGCAAATGTTGTGTCGCCATTGGCTTTGAACTCTTCAATCACGATATCGTAATCTGCTGGGTCTGTGATAACCGTTACTGATTCGTGGTTTTTCGCCGCACTACGGAGCATTGAAGGTCCACCGATATCGATGTTTTCAATTGCATCATTATATTTTACGCCGGGTTTAGAGATCGTCTCTTTAAAAGGATAGAGATTCACTACTACCATATCGATATATTCGATGCCATTATCGGTCATCGCTTTGGTATGCGTATCGTTACCGCGAACTGATAAAAGACCGCCGTGAACCATTGGGTGAAGTGTTTTCACTCGTCCATCCATAATTTCTGGGAACCCTGTGATATCAGAGATATCTTTTACCGCAATGCCGGCATCTGCGATAGATTTCTTAGTGCCACCTGTTGAGATAAGCTCGAAGCCTAAATCTACAAGTTTCGCCGCAAATTCGGTAATACCTGTTTTATCACTTACACTTAAAAGAGCGCGTCGCTTAGTCATGATTAGATCTGTCCTTTCTAAAATAACAACGATAATATTGCGATACGGTTAATCGGTCTTTTTAAGATCACGTATCAACCTACCGCGTGGGAATGACGACCGTCATGCCCGAATGGGGTTGTTCAAAGTTTGTTATGTACTCTGAACAAAGTTTTTTTCATCATCCATTTATTGGCTGATTCATAGCCGGGGCGAATGCTTGCATGCTTGTTGCTATCGCTTGCCGGCAAATTAATGAGCTTGTCGGCTCTATTACATCTTGGTTTACTATTTGTTTGATTTACTTCTTTTTGATACTTCAATTAGAAGCTGAATCAATGCCGGGGCGAATGCTTGCATGCTTGTTGCTATTGCTTGCCGGCGTTTTAGAGATTTTCAGTTCTCTAGTTACTCGGTTTATATCTTTTCTGATGGCTTCAATTAGAAGCTGAATCAATGCCGGGGCGATTGTTTGCATGCTTGTTGCTATCGCTTGCCGGCAAATTAATGAGCTTGTCGGCTCTATTACATCTTGGTTTACCATTTGTTTGATTTACTTCTTTTTGATACTTCAATTAGAAGTTGAATCAATGCCGGGGCGAATGTTTGCATGCTTGTTGCTATCGCTTGCCGGCGTTTTAGAGATTTTCAGTTCTCTAGTTACTCGGTTTATATCTTTTTCTGATGGCTTCAATTGGAAGCTGAATCAATGCCGGGGCGAATGTTTGCATGCTTGTTGCTATCGCTTGCCGGCGCTTTAGAGATTTTCAGTTCTCTAGTTACTCGCGTTTTTGAGAGATTTTATGCTTTAAAGTATCTATTTGGTAACTTTTTGGCATTTAAAATCCCATTCGGAATTTCACCGGATGGGATATTTAAGGTTTAGTTTTCAAACAGCTTCGAGAGCGTTTTCGGATAGAGTTGATGCTCAACGTGATGCACCATTTCCATCACTTCCGATTCTGTTTCTCGACCGGTTAAATGAATCGATTCTTGCGCAATCAATTGGCCCGTATCCATACCAGCATCTACATAATGGATCGAAACCCCGACGGTTTTCTCACCTGCGGTTAATGCCTGCTGTACCGCATCTTTCCCTTTATAGTTAGGAAGAAGCGACGGATGAATATTAATGATCTTGTGTGGAAATGCCGTTAATAAAGTTTCACCCAATAGGCGCATATATCCTGCTAAAACGACCCATTCAACACTGTGTTGTTGGAGTTTTTCAGCAATCATCGCTTCATAATCTGCTTTTGATGCATAATCTTTGGCGGAGAAAACGAGCGTAGGAATTCCCTTTTTCTCTGCTTTTTCGATTACTTTTGCACTCTTCTTATCACAAACTAAGAGTTTAACGCTTGCCGCTAATTCCCCATTTTCAATCGCAGTGATGAGTGCGTCGAAATTGGAACCTGTTCCTGATGCGAAAATCGCAATATTTTTCATGATTTAATCCTGATCGATTTCAACCGTTAACCGCAACTTAAGCGACTTCTACTTCACCTGTTTCGGTGATTTCACCAATGATCGATGCTTTTGGTAAAAGTTCTAATGCTTTATCTGCAACAGCCGGATCGACCACGATCACATAACCGATCCCCATATTGAAGACGGTGAACATCTCTTTATCAGTAATGCCGGCTTGTGCTTGCAAGAATGGAAATACCGCAGGTTTTGTCCAAGTTGATTGGTCAAATTTTGCACCTAAGTTACCAGAGAGCATTCTAGGTACGTTTTCATAGAAACCACCGCCCGTGATATGCGCCATAGCGTTAACTTTGACCTCTTTAAGAAGCGCTAAGATCTCTTTTACATAGATCATCGTTGGCGTTAAGAGCACTTCCCCAAGTGGTTGATCAAAACCTTCGTACGTGGTGTGGAAGTCTAAGCCCTTCTCTTTAATGATGTGACGAACTAATGAGAAGCCATTACTGTGAACACCGCTCGATGGTAAACCGATGATTTTATCGCCAGGTTTAACATTCGCTTTGGTCACACGCTCATCTTTCTCTACAACGCCCACTGCAAAGCCGGCAATATCATATTCACCATCTTGGTAGAAGCCCGGCATCTCTGCTGTTTCCCCGCCGAGAAGTGCTGCACCTGACATTTTAGAACCTTCCGAAACGCCTTTAACGATCGCTTCGATCTGCGCCGGATCATTCTTGCCACAAGCAATATAATCTAAGAAAAAGAGCGGCTCTGCCCCTTGCGTTAAGATATCGTTCACACACATTGCCACCGCATCAATCCCGATGGTATCGTGAATATTCATCTCAAAAGCAAGTTTTAATTTCGTGCCAACACCATCCGTTCCTGAGACTAATACCGGCTTTTTGTAGTTGAGTTCTGAAAGATCGAATGATCCGCCAAAATCCCCAAAAATATCCATCGCCCCAATACGCATCGTGCTTGCCACATGCTTTTTAATACGTTCAACAGACTCATAACCGGCTTCAAGGTTTACGCCTGCTTCTCTATATGCATCACTCATGCTCTTTTCCTTTAAAATTTTGTTGCTGCTCTCTTTTGATCAGTTTTATCAGAGTTGAAGCAACTATTTCAATACTGTTTTAATATTAATGTCTGATCCATTTTGCGCTATTGCCTATCGGCAGATCAAAATGGATCTAATGTTTTTGATAATGCTAAGGCACTATTACGCCATTTTACCGTCTTTAAAGCTCTCTGCTGTTAAATCCGTCGGGTATTCCCCTGTAAAACAGGCCATACAAACCCCGCAATTGGGACCTAAAGTCTTTGATCGTTGCAGTGCTTTGACCGTTCCTTCACGACTTAAAAACTCTAGTGAATCTGCTTTGATATGGCGGCGCATCTCTTCTAAATCGAGCTGATGAGCGAGCAAGTCTTCTCGATGAGAAGTATCCACGCCATAAACACAAGGATACATAATCGGCGGTGAGGAGACTCGCATATGAATCTCCGTTGCGCCGGCATCTCGTAGCATCTGCACGATTCTGCGACTGGTCGTTCCCCGCACAATCGAATCATCAATCACCACTAAGCGTTTTCCCTTTACCACCGAAGGAATGGGCGCTAACTTCATGCGAACCCCTTGCTCGCGAAGTGCTTGGGTTGGCTTGATGAAGGTTCGTCCCACATATCGATTCTTGATCAATCCCATCTCATTCGGTAAACCGGCAGCTTCTGCATATCCTGTTGCTGCGGAGATAGAAGAATCAGGGACGCCAATCACCATATCCGCATCGACATGAGATTCATGATAGAGCTCAACACCACTTTGTTTTCTAAAACTATGCACATTACGCTCTTCAAGATCACTATCAGGACGTGCAAAATAGACATATTCCATTAAGCAGATCGCATGAAAGCAATCATCTGTGAAGAAGGTAGACATCACTTTGCCATCTTCAATATAGACAATCTCACCCGGCATCACATCCCGAATATAGGTCGCCCCAACAATGCCTAATGCACA
>JASLEF010000086.1 GCA_030151245.1 Ignatzschineria sp.
ATTTAAGATTGTTTAATCTTATCATAAGATCAAATGGGGATAGGATTCGGCATTACGCTTTTCTTTGATACACTACCCCTTATTCAAAACATCTAAAAATAAGAAGAGAACAGTATGGCAGAAGTGAAAGATACGGCAACGGAGCTTCCTTGGATTCGTTATGACCAAAATCCTTATGGGATACCTTTATTGGATTTAAGACCGATTACGTTTCAGTTAGGTAGTGAGATTGAGGATGCTGCGCTGAAGAATTTAGATTCTTATAGCATGGAAGACGGGGCATCATTTTCAGGGGGATCGGTTGAAACGGAAAATGGTCGAGATCGGTTTGTGAATTGTGAGCTCACGTATCAAACGGATGGGAAACTTTATCCGGGATCGCTCTTTGTACCACAATCGCCAGAAGATCGTTGGGCGATCTTTTTTGATGGCATGTTTATCTACTTTGTCCGAAGTTGGTCGAAGGAGTTAGTGGCAAAAGTAAGCGTTGAGATAGAGGAGAGTCGTATTCAGTTAACGCAGATTGAAGGGGCGATTTTAGATGATGGTTTGGAGACTGAGAATCAGACTATTGCGCTGATGAATTTTTTAATATTAAGCCATGTACTGAATGAAACAGCCCCTGTACCGCTCTTAAATGAATTAGAGTCAGAACCAAATCGAGCGGCTGTTTGGGCTTTTTCACTTTTTGGACATAAAGCAAAAGTAGGCGTTTTCAATGAAGATGCTCTATTTAGTTCAACTCGAGTGATTCGGAGTACGACGGCGTACCATATTGCGATTGCCAATAATGATGTCGAAACGGTGAAGTTGATTTTAAACCAAAATTTAGTAGAGAAAGATCTTCTCGCACAAGATGGTTTTACCCCAGTGCACTGGGCACTCTATACCGATAATTTTGAGATGATAAAAATCTTACATGAAAATGGTGTGGATATTAATGCCCGTTCTTTAACACAAACAACGCCGCTAATGGATGCCGTGGAGTTGAAGTCAGAGAAAGGGATTGAGATGTTATTGTCGCTTGAGGCAGAGGTAGATTTAACGGATAGGCAGGGTTTTAGTGCTCTTCATCGTGCTGCGGCGATGGGGCAGACCGAGGTGGCTAAAAAGTTGTTAATAAAAGGGGCAGATCCTTATTTACAGAGTCATCAGGGCTTAACCGCAAAAGATCTTGCTGCAGAGCGTCAGCATGAGGCAATTATTGCGCTATTTATAGAAAAAGATTGAAAAATATTTTTTACTGATAAATAAGTTGATTAAGTAGACAATTAATGAGTTAATCCTTATTAATTGTCTTTTTTTGTAAAAATAATCCTTGAAAAGCGTAAAGTGATCCCCATTTTGTAGTTGTGAGGGGAATGATCGAAGTTCTAAAGAAAGAGACGTAGATAACAATAAGGCTTGGATCTGTGAACCCCAACTACGATTAATATTTGAAGGAGAATCTGCGGATGAACCAAGATAAATTTACACAAGCATTTTTAAACGCGTTAAGTGGTGCACAAACCTTAGCGTTAACTAATGATAATCAGTATATTGAGCCAGAACATGTGTTGAGCACGATGCTTAATCAAAAAGAAGGATCAGTATTACCTCTTTTCCGTCAATGCCGAGCGAATATCGCGGTATTGAATCAAAAAGTGAATGAAGCCATTGAGAAGTTCCCGAAAATATCGGGAAGTAATGATATTCATATTAGCCAAAATTTACAGCGTGTATTAGTTGCCGCTGAAAAAGAGATGCATAAACGTGGTGATGGTTATTTATCATCGGAAGTTTTCATCTTGGGTATCTTAGATGAGAATAAAGCGCTCGCAGAAACATTAAAAAGTGCCGGCGTAACGAAAGAAGCTCTCAATAAAGCGATTGACTCTATTCGAGGAGGTGAAAGCGTGCAAGATCCTAATGCAGAAGGTAACCGTGAAGCCTTAAATAAATATACGGTAGATTTGACGGAGCGTGCGGAGCTTGGAAAACTTGATCCGGTGATTGGTCGAGATGATGAGATTCGCCGTGCGATTCAAGTTTTGTCACGTCGTACAAAAAATAACCCGGTATTAATCGGGGAACCTGGTGTTGGTAAAACGGCGATTGTCGAAGGTTTAGCGCAACGGATTGTGAATGGTGAAGTGCCGGAAGGATTGAAAGGTAAACGTGTTTTATCTTTAGATCTTGGCGCATTAATTGCCGGCGCAAAATTCCGTGGGGAATTTGAAGAACGCCTGAAAGCGGTCATTAATGAGCTTGAGAAAGAAGAAGGTCGTGTGATTCTCTTTATTGATGAGATTCATATGATGGTGGGTGCTGGTAAAACTGATGGTGCAATGGATGCCGGAAACTTACTGAAACCTGCACTTTCGCGTGGAGAACTTCACTGTATTGGAGCGACAACGCTTAATGAATATCGTGAATATATTGAGAAAGATGCCGCTCTTGAGCGCCGTTTCCAGCAGGTCTTGGTGGATGAGCCTACGGTTGAAGATACGATTGCGATTCTTCGTGGGTTGAAAGAGCGTTATGAAATTCATCATGGTGTTGAAATTACAGACCCTGCGATTGTGGCTGCAGCGATGCTTTCAAATCGTTATATTACCGATCGTCAGCTGCCTGACAAAGCGATTGACTTAATTGACGAAGCAGGTAGCCAAATTCGAATGGAGATTGACTCGAAACCAGAATCAATGGATAAACTCGATCGTCGTATTATTCAGCTCAAGATTGAACGTGAAGCGATTAAGAAAGAGACGGATGAAGCCTCGAAAAAACGGTTAGTAAATTTAGAAGAAGAACTGGCTAAACTTGAGAAAGAGTATGCAGACTTAGAAGAAGTCTGGAAAATTGAAAAAAGTTTAATGCAAGGGGCAACCTCGTTAAAAGAGGATCTTGATCAAGCAAGAACAGAGCTAGAAGCTGCAAAACGTAGCGGTGATTTAGCGAAGATGAGTGAGTTGCAATATGGGAAAATCCCAGAGCTCGAGCGTCAATTGAAAGAATCACAAGAGGCTGAGAATCACGAAGAGCGTGAACACCGTTTAGTACGTACTAAAGTGACGGGTAATGAGATTGCGGATGTTGTTTCTAAATGGACCGGTATTCCTGTCAGCCGAATGATGGAAGGTGAGCGTGAGAAGCTTTTACGCATGGAAGAGGTTTTAGGTGAGAATGTGATCGGTCAGAAAGAGGCGATTACGGCTGTTTCTGATGCGGTACGCCGCTCACGTGCAGGATTATCAGATCCGAATCGTCCGATTGGTTCATTCCTCTTCTTAGGCCCAACGGGTGTGGGTAAAACGGAGCTCACGAAAACTCTTGCGACATTCCTTTTCGATGATGAGAATGCAATGCTTCGAATTGATATGTCTGAGTTTATGGAAAAACATTCCGTGGCGCGTTTAATCGGTGCTCCTCCTGGGTATGTGGGGTATGAAGAGGGTGGTTACTTAACGGAAGCCATTCGCCGTAGACCTTACTCAGTAATCTTACTGGATGAGGTAGAAAAAGCACATCCTGATGTCTTTAATATCTTGCTTCAAGTGCTCGATGATGGACGCTTAACCGATGGTCAAGGTCGTACGGTAGATTTTAAGAATACCGTGATTATCATGACCTCGAACTTAGGTTCACACTTGATTCAAGAGCAAGCGAGTCGCTTAAGTGACTTGAGTGAGAAAGATCAATATCTGGCGATGCGTGAATCGGTGATGGGCGTAGTGGGTGAGCATTTCCGTCCGGAATTTATTAACCGTATTGATGATATTGTCGTATTCCATCCGCTTGCGAAAGAGCATATTCGTTCGATTGCAGCATTACAGGTAAATCGCGTGGTGCGTCGTTTACTTGAGCATGATGTGATGTTAACGGTTACTGAAGCGGGCTTAGATAAGCTTGGTGAAATTGGTTATGATCCGGTATTTGGGGCAAGACCATTGAAACGAGCTATCCAAACGCATCTTGAAAACCCTCTTGCAAAAGCTTTCTTACGTGGAGAGTTTAAAGCAGGCGATACCGTTATTATTGATGGCGATTTAGCGATGGATATTATTGACGGGGAAGACGCGGAATAACTTACCCATTTAGTGATCGTTTTAACAAGAGAAAACACCTACGACCATTGTACAAACTAACGTTAATCGCAATATTTTAGGTGTTGCAGAAGAGAGCCTGATCGTTGATCAGGCTTTTTTTTATCTAAAGTTTAGTCGAGAATTTAGTTGGAAATTGTGAGAATCAAAATCGAGGTTTCGAATATCTGATCGAGTGCTTACGAGCGTTGGCCTATTTTGCATGGTGATTCTCTTTGATGAATTTGTGTAAAAATGAGCGAGAACAGGAGAGGAGAGTAATGCGCCACCGATGGGGAGAAGCGCACTGATTTTAAGAAATTGTCTTCGAGAAATTTGAGGATGATTCATCGTGAAAAACTCTCCCTATAGCTGCAAATTGAGTGGTAATAGATCTTTATATATTACAGGACAATTATGAAAAAATCCTTGGTTACCATTATCGTTGGGGAATCTCCGATAATCCAATCTTATCACAGGATGCCTCAATAGCTTTCTGCTAGAAAGAATCGCATAATATAACTATGGACCATAAAATTTATTAAATGTGGATTAGGATGTATTTGTTATATCAGGAGATAGCGTCATAGATGAGAATGAAAACAAAGAAAGTTTACCAAGCTACTGCGATTATCCAAGAGAAGTTTCAGGTAGCGATTCAAGCACGAGATCATAAAATGACTGTCGATGAGCCTGCACCTATTGGGGATAATGCCGGTATGACGCCTATGGAGATGTTGCTTGGGGCAATTGGGGGTTGTAAAAGTATCGTCTTTAAGGCGACGGCAAAAAACTTAAAGATCGCTTATTCAAAATTGGAAATTGAGGTAGAAGGAGATTTTGATTCAGCCGGTTATATGGGAGATCCTACGGTGCCAATAGGTTTTAGCGCTATTCGGACAATCTATCACATCGATACAGAAGCCTCAAAAGCAGAGATAGAAACATTGATTGCTTATGTAGAAAGTCATTGCCCAGTCGCCGCGACGATTGATGTGGCTCCTGAAATGAGTTCTATTTTGAAATATAACTTGTAAGGCGTACTGCTGATGATCGGCAAGTAAAGGGGTATCAATTCAAAAGAATTGGTGCCTTTTTTGTAACTATATCGGAATCTTTAAGTTTATTTACATATATTTATTTATTATAAATTACATGGTACGAATTCGACATAAGAAAAGAGGGTAAGGAGCAAATGGGATGGTGAAGGATTTATTTTATCTCTTGATTGAGGAGTGGATCTGGCTCTTTATTTTGGCACCGTTATTTTTTGCATTAGGTATTTATCTGACCTATAAAACGGGATTAGTACAATTACGTTTTATTAAAGAGACTTGGGAGTCCCTTTTTGAAAGGCGTTCTAGCAATCGAGGGATTTCACCATTACAAGCTTTTAGCTTAAGTATGGCGGGTCGTATAGGGGCGGGTAACGTTATTGGGGTTACATTTGCCATAAGTGTTGGCGGACCAGGCGCTGTTTTTTGGATGTGGGTGGCTGCTTTTCTCGGTATGGCCTTAGCGTTTGTTGAAAATATTTTAACGCAAGTCTATAAGGTCAAGATTGATGATGTTTATCAAGGTGGTCCCGCATATTATATCTCAAAAGGACTCAATAGCCCTAAGTTAGCCGCATTGTTTGCAGTGGTCTTAATTTTTGTTTTTGGACTTTTATTTAATGTTATTCAATCGAGTACGATCATCGATATGATCAGTATTACTTACGAGATTGAATCCTCTGATGGAGTTCTTATTGCCTTAATAGTTATGACTGCGATTGTTATATTTGGGGGATTACATCGGATATCTCATGTGACTGAAATCATAGTTCCATTGGTATTATTGCTCTATTTCTGCGTCATGACTTTTGTGGTTTTGACGAACTTATCATCGGTCCCCGCAGTTTTCAAACTGATTATGAGTAATGCGTTTGGAGGCAAAGAGATGATGACTGGTGCGATGGCTTTGGCGATAGTACAAGGCGTGAAGCGAGGTTTGCTCTTTAATGGTATCGGGATGGGAAGTGTAACCCTTGCTGGGGCGACAGCGAATACGAGGCATCCTGCTAAACAGGGATTGCTCCAAAGCTTAGGTGTATTTATAGATACTTTTTTTGTGAGTGGAATAACTGCTTTTGTGATTTTACAATCCGGACTTTATGCCTATGGTGTACCGAATGGTATTTTATTAGCACAGGCTGCAATCACCCAGCATATGGGGGGATTTGCACCGTATTATGTTTCAACGATTTTATTACTAACCTCTTTTGCCGCAATCGTGGCTAACTATTATTATGGTGAAACAAATATTCGATATTTAACTCGCCATAAAGGGATCTTATTTTTCTATCGATTCCTGGTTTTAGGAATGTTAGTACTGGGATCTTTGATTAATATCGAAATGCTGTGGAGTGTTGTGACGTTTTTTGTAGGGAGTATGACAGTAATCAATCTTGTCGTTATCTTTCTGTTAAGTGGGACCGCTTTTAAGGTATGGGATAACTATCTACAGCAAAAACGCGCCGGTGAAATTCCCTATTTTTATGCAGAAGATTTTCCTGAATTAACGGGGCTTGAGTGTTGGGATAAGCCCGAATACTTAAAAGAAAAGGAGCGAGAAGATGCCTACTTTAAAGCGATGCCACGTTAAGAAGCTTATTTTCTTATCTTTATGTAGTTTCACGTGAAACAGGCTTATAGAGAAGTTTATTTTGCCGGCATATGATTATTGGCGAGTTTGCTCCAATGGAAATATCCAAAAATAGAAACCACGAAATAGATTAAAAACATGATGCTTGAAGGGTATTGTTCTTGATGGAAAAGCATGATGCTGGTGAGGAGATTTGCCGGGATGAGAAGCGTCCATTGCTCAGCCCACCGGCGAGTTGCCATCCAAATAGCGACAATATTAAGGCTTGTTGCAACAGTATCGCTGAGTAATATGGTCCAAGATGTACTCGTGAAAAGATAGAGCAATCCACCAGTGATAAGAGAAGAGATTAGGAGGTAAAGAACGATTTTAGGGAGGGCGCTTTTAGGCATTCGTTCGAGAGGAACAACGCTTTTTTGAGAGGCATCTAAACCCGCAGGTGCGAGCTGTTTTTGATGCCATTTATACCAACCCCAAAGAGAGATGCCAAAAAAATAGCCATAAATTAAACTCAAGGCATAAAACTGACTCTCAAAAAAGATATAGATATATAAGATAGCCATGACAATACTGGCAAGCCACATGCTCTTTTTCGCACGAAACTCTAAGTATAGATAAATGAGGCCAATGATGGTGGCGATGAGCCCTAAGGTATCCGTTTGTAAAATATTTAATATCATTTCCATTATCAAAAACTCTTATTAGGGATCGCAAGTAATAGGGCTATAGAAAACCCAATATCAGCCATGAATATTGGGTTTTTCGTTATGGTAATATTTAGAGGTTTTTAATAACCTTATCCGGTTGAATAATGACTTTCCGCTCTTTGTAAAGATTCCCAAGAGCTCGTTTAAATGCGGATTTACTAACGCCGAAAGCTTTATGGATAACATCTGGTGAGCTTTTATCACTGATTGGCATAGTACCACCATATTCACTGATTTTACGCATAATGATCTCTTCGAGCGTTTCTCGAGCCTCTGCCGTTTTAATAAGAGGTTGCTCAGCAATATCCATCTTACCATCTTCGCGAATATGTTTGACGAAGCCTAAGATTTCATCTCCTATTTCAAGTTCAGTAACCACATCGCTATGATAGATGAGTCCCCAATATTTATGATCGACAATAACTTTCACGCCAAGATCTGTTTTGCTCTCGACAATTAATTGAACTTGATCGCCTTCTTCATAATGATGAGGCTCTTGATCGAGGAACTTTTCAAGCTTCATACTAGCGGTAATCCGCTCTGAAACTTCATCAATGTAGGTGTAAACGATGGCAAAATCTCCGGCATTCAGAGAGCCTACTTCTTCACTAAAAGGAAGCAGGAGATCTTTGGGTAATCCCCAATCAAAGAAGATCCCAATATCATTGATTTCAACCACTTGTAAGTCTGCAAATTTGCCAACTTCTGTATAAGGCTTATGGGGGGTTGCCACTAAGTGATTGTGAGTATCCACATAGACAAAAACATCTAACCATTTACCAACAGATGTTGGTTGGTTTTTAGGAATCTCCCGATGTGGTAGAAGAACATCGCCCTCTAAAATGAGTCCCATTTTTGTTTTTTGGATAATGGTTAAGCGATTCATCTGCCCAATTTTAGGGTCATTTTCACTGTAATAAGACATAAGGCCTTTTAAATCTCGTTAAATTTGTTAAATCAAATAGTACTTTTAGAGATGAAGGGCGGATCATGGATGCCGCTTTCAAAAGATGAAAGTACTAGAATTGTTCTATTATAAGCGTTTATAAAAAAATACGTTATGAAAGCGTCAATTATTGCCGTTTTATTCTTTGAGAATAGAGAAAAAATAACATTTTAGGCGGTTAAATTATACTTTCATCATATTTGTAAAAAGAAATTGACTATTCAGAATAGAGGATAGGATGATCCTCAGTTAGAGGGTACAATCCCTCTAGCTCTTTGACAAAGGGGGATATTGTCGTTCGATCATTGCATTTGCTGCACAAACGGCGGAAGCCCATGCCCACTGAAAGTTATAACCCCCAAGCCAACCGACAACATCTACAACTTCACCGATGAAGTAGAGGTTTTCACAGAGTTTACTCTCCATTGTTTTTTGATTAAGCTCTTTAGTATTGATGCCGCCGCGCGTGGCTTCAGCCGTTTTATGACCATCTGTACCACTTGGAGAAATAGTCCATTCGTTAAGAAGATTACCGAGCGCTTCTAGAATTTTATTGGGGATCTCTGCTAATGGTGTTGTTTGATACTCGACAAAAGGTGCACGACTGAGCCAAAATTGAATAAAGCGTTTTGGCATTGTCGGCACAAGTTCGCTAATTGCGCGTTCAAGATAATATTTTGCGGTTTGCTTGAGCGTAATGAGCGCTGTTTTGAGATCTATTTCGGGCGCAAAATTGATAGTGATGCTGTTGCCGGGAACCCAATAACTGGAGATCTGTAAAATGCCAGGACCAGACAACCCTTTATGGCGAAAGAGGAGATCTTCTTCAAAATAAATACGATCTTTCGCTTTTTTTCCAGGATTGGTCGAAACTTCAACGGGGAGGGAGATGCCTGCGAGTGAGGTAAAACCTTCCTGCTCCCAGAAATCAAAGTGAAGCGCAACAAGTGCCGGGCGTGTGGGAATGATAGAATGCCCAAAGCTTTTTGCAAGACGATATCCAAAATCTGTCGCACCAATTTTAGGAATTGCTAATCCTCCTGTGGCAATCACTAAGTGATGACTTGAGAAAGATCCTAAGCTCGAGTTAACCCTAAACTTCTCATGCTCTTTTGTGACCTCATTGACATAGCAACCCTTTTCTAACCGGACATGTCCGGCACGACATTCGCTTAAGAGCATCTCAATAATATCTTTTGATGAGGCTTTCTGTTCCCGATCGCAAAAGAGTTGCCCGCGATGTTTTTCTGTATAGGGTATTTTGTATTTTTCTACGAGCTCGATAAAGTTTTGCGCTCTATAGTTAGAGAGGGCGTATCGAACAAATTTAGGATTTTCGGAAACATAATATTGCGCCGCATCAAAGCCATCAATATGCGTATTGGTGAAGTTACAAAATCCCCCGCCAGCAATTCGAATTTTTTCACCAATTTTTGTGGCATGATCTAATAGTAAAACGGTGAGTCCTTGTTGTCCTGCTCTTCCTGCAGCCATTAATCCTGCAGCGCCAGCGCCAATAATGATGAGGTCAAAATGCGTATTGTTAGAAGTGAGGTGTGCTGAAGTCATAGGGCAATTCAAATTACTAAAAGAGAGCGTGCAATTATAAGCCCTTTTAAGGGAGATGCTACTAAGATTCCTATTTATGATCTAGAAAAGAGGCGGTCGTCTATTGCAATGACCGCCTTTTGAGAGTTTAATTATTGTTAAAGGATGGTTTTATCAATGATTCTGGTGAGAGTTTCGGGTGAGCAATCTTAGGACTATTCATGTTCTAAAGATTGTAAATATTGCTGGGAGGTTATCATGGTGGCACCGAGATCCGTTGCTTGATGATAGATCGCTTTAGCGGCGGCATTATCTGGAATAATATTTGACATGCAATCGGTTAAAATCACAAGTTTGTGCATCAGTTCAGGTGCTGCTTGTTGTAGGTCATTCAGCGTACTCGCAACACAAAAGTCCATCGCTTCGCCGATGATGACGATTTCATCAAAAGCGGTAAAACGGGAGAGTAAAGTCTGATCAAAGCAGGTTGATGGGACCCCCGGAAACTCTACTGCCGCTTTTAAAATACTATAGTGCTCTGTAAAAGGATTGCTACCTTTTTGATATAGTTCAAAATTGCGCCCCGTTGTGTGTGACCAATGAGATAAGGCGCGATAGAGCATGTCTGGGATTGCCCAGCCTTCAGTCCCAATGAGGCAATGGGGTGGCCAGATCGTGCATTGATATGCCGCATTTTCTAAGGTCTCAAGATATTGTAAACTCTGTTTAGGGTGATATTGAGGAGTCCAGTGTCCGGCGATGGCATCTTGATAGGTAATGATTGAGAAATAAGTTGGCATATCACCTTGAGGATTACGCCAGTAGCTTGGATGGGCAATATGAATAGGATAGTGAGAATCCATGCTGAGTAAGATTTCATTAAATAGATGCCCCGCATTTTCTAATAAACGCAGAATATTCTGTAAGTCATCTTGAGCACCTTGAACATAGAGTTTGCCATTGGGCTCACAGAAATCATTTTGAAGGTCAATTCCTAATAGTAATCTTTTCATAGCGAATCCGTAATTTTCTCATCAATGAATGAAGGGGTTTGATACACTGCTGACACTATCTGCTCTTAATTGTGATTGGAATTGTGGAAGCATCTATATCGTCATATTTTAATGTAGCAGAAATTGAAAGAAGAGTCGGCACGGATGATCATCATTAATATGATTGATTGCCGTAATACTTGGCAATAACGATGATAGAAGTGGGGAATTTATGACAGGAGAAATTATCCTGATTTTAATGCTGGTCGCAATGGTTGCTGGATTTATAGATGCTATCGCCGGAGGGGGAGGGTTAATTACATTGCCGGCGCTACTGTTATCGGGGTTATCTCCCGTTCAAGCCTTAGCAACGAATAAACTACAATCTTCCGCGGGATCCTTCTCTGCGACATTTGCCTTTTTCCGAAAAGGGTTAATTGATTGGAAGAAGTCGAAATGGGTCTTCTTTGCTTCTTTAACAGGAGGCGTGATTGGTGCATTACTTGCCACAAGATTGCCGGCAACTTTTTTACAAATAGTGGTGCCTATTTTATTACTTTGCGTCGCAACTTATTTTGTATTTTCTCCAAATTTAGATGGGCGGGAAAAACGTGCGAAAATCTCCCGAACCTTATTTTTATTAACATTTGTCCCTCTTATTGGATTTTATGATGGTATTTTTGGGCCAGGTACAGGATCCTTCTTCATGGTGGCATTTGTTTTGATGCTTGGCTCAACCTTAGTGAATGCTATAGCGGAAACTAAGTTGGCTAATTTTGCCTCTAATGTTGGATCTTTTATGATTTTTGCTTTTTCCGGAGAAATGCAGATTCTTTTAGGCGTTTTAATGGCAGTTGGAGCCTTTATTGGCGCGCAGCTTGGTGCTCGATTTGCGGTAAAATATGGGGGAAGAGTGATTCGACCTTTACTGATTGTGATGAGTATTGCGATGGCAGTAAAATTACTATTAGAGCCGACGAACCCATTATCACAATGGGTAATGAATCTATTTTAAAGCGACAAAATATTGATATATTTAGGGTGATATTCGCAAGTG
>JASLEF010000117.1 GCA_030151245.1 Ignatzschineria sp.
ATAATGAGACCCAACGTATTTTTTATAGAGTTTCAGATTATAAAAGTAACTACGAAAGCTCATCATCAGAGCCGTAACTCACATCCTATATCTCATATTATCGGTTTTAAGTTTTGGAGATACTCAACTTAGGAGGTGAGAAAATTTGTATTGCTATTAAAATTAGCAACCGATACATAATATCCTGCGTTTATTAATAAGTCAATAGCCTGTTACTTTATCTATGGACCCGCTCAGATTTAATGCCTTGTATGATTCTTCACCCTCTATTTTGTCTGATAGGGTATATAATGACCCATTACAAAGTTAACTTAAAGCCTTATAGAATGAAGCAAAACTTTCAAAACACCTCATTAACAACGACTAAAGCAACTTTAATTGGTCTCATCGCCATTGTTCTTTGGAGTGCTTTAGTTGCCCTTATTAAAAGTGTGAGTGAAAGCTTCGGTCCTATTGGTGGTGCTGCCTTAATTTATAGTTTAGCGACAACTTTTCTTCTGATGACTATCGGTTTTCCAAAATTAAGTTCCTTTCCTAAAAAGTATTTATGGATAGGATCTTTGCTATTTGTTATCTATGAAATCTGCTTATCATTGGCCATTGGTTATGCAAAAGATGGACGACAAGCGATCGAAGTGGGGATGATTAATTATCTTTGGCCGACATTTACGATTATTGCCTCGATATTGTTTAACAAACAGCGAGCGACATTTCTGGTGATTCCTGGATTTATTTTATCGGTTTTGGGGATATTCTGGGTACTTGGAGACGGAAAAGCGCTTGATATACCATTGATGCTAAATAATATTCGGGATAATCCTGTGAGTTATTCACTCTCATTGATAGGGGCCCTAGTTTGGTCTGCTTACTGCGTTATTACAGTACGGATGGCTGAGGGGAAAAATGGGATTACTTTCTTTTTTCTTTTAGTAGCGCTGACGCTTTGGTTACAATACTTTATGATGGGTAAAGGAGAGTTTCATTTTACGATACAATCGTTTATTTACTTATTGTTAGCGGCATCAGCAATGGGTTTTGGTTATGCTGCATGGAACGTTGGTATGCTCTCTGGGAACGTAATAATCCTCGCTACAGCCTCTTATTTTATCCCCATCTTTTCAGCAATGATTGCTGCAATCATGTTAAATACCTCGCTCTCTTTTGGTTTTTGGCAAGGCGTGATGATGGTTTGTGCGGGATCGATACTTTGTTACTTATCGACAAAGAAGCGTTGATGTAAGGCTGCCGGGAATATCAGATGTTAGAGTGGTTTTTAGGTGTAATCAATGAGCGTAAATAGTACGGTGATTGTCTTAATTAGGCCATCAGTTATGGAATGCCGAAATCTATTTTTAAGTTCGCTATAAATAGTGCGAGGTTCCCCGCAAACATTACTAATGTCCCTGGTCTGCAGCCATTATAATATGTCTTTGTTATTGTTTCAGCGCTATTGTTAATGTAATCTGTTTGGGTAGCGAATTATTGTGAGAAGGCAAATTCCTTCCAGAATCCAAGTAATTTCTGTCATTTTTATTATGATCGGTACGATCTTTGCAACCCAAATATTATCGAGCGATATCTCGTTATCATGGATCGGAATTCTTCTAGGGTTTGCTTCCGGCGTTGCTTATGCCGGCACCATTATCATAACCAATTCCGTGGCAAAAGAAGCCGATCCAATCCAAAGAGCAACGTATGTCTCTGTCGGCGCAAGTCTGTTTCTACTGCTCTTTTGGGGCTATCAGCTCGATTTCAATCATATCGCCAATACCTTGCAATGGGCGCCCATTATCGCTATTTTCGCGGCAGTATTACCACTCATCTGCTTTAGTAAAGGCATGCCCACATTAAGCCCAAGCTTAGGTGGAATCCTCTCATCGATCGAATTACCATCAGCAATTATCTTCGCATTCTTCCTGTTAGGGGAGAAAATTTCTCTAATCCAAATCGCCGGCATTATCATTATCCTCTTTGCAATCTGTTTGCCGAATATGCGGGGGATGAGGCGGAAATATAATAAGAGTCTATGATCAGAAAAAAAACAGAATGTTGTCCTCGAAATTGATGAGAAGATTTTTGCAGTTTTATAAACTCATATAGTCTGTAGATTAAACGATTTGAAATATTGATAAATTGCTTCATATTCTTCAGGAGCTCTTGTGGCATCATCGATATCTCCTTGTGGAATATAGATGATCATGCCTTGTCGCGCGCGGGTTAGTAAAACGCGATAAGCATTTTTCTTATAAATTTGATCTTCTATTTTTTTTATATTTTGCCATTTTGTGCCTTTAAATTTTTTATATATCCATTGATTATTAGATATTCGTAGGTCTAAATCCCAGCAAACACAAGCCCAATCTAACTCTAATCCTTGAATATCAAATTCTGTCGCAACTTCTTCTAAAAAAGAAGAAGAGCGGACATCTTCTTTGTTTTGAAGAAACCAATGCGTTACTTCAAATCCTTTTTTAATGTGAATGCCTTCTTTTTTTAGTCTTTTAGCACCTGAGGAAGCAACTAATCCTGTTCTTTCAGAACCACGAGCGAGTTGTTTAAGCCATTCTCTAGCTTTATCTAATGAGCGAGTTAAAACGATAGGGTAACGATCTATTTTTTTTAATAGTTCGTTAGCTTTTTCTTTATCGTGATCTAAAACAGCTGTAACCCAATTAGAAAGTTGTTCACTTCTAAAAGCTCTAATAGATACAGCTAAATGGAGATCTTTATTAATTGAGATTTTAGATAAAGGATAGTTATCTTCTAATAATTTGATAGCTGGTGTATAAATTTCCCAGCCAGGAAACTGTTTAAGTGAATTAAACCATTCCTCTAAACCAGCCTCACCATCATTAATTTCTTGTCCGTCTCCGATTAGACAGATAATCACAGCCCAATCAGGCTGGCGATCCATAACACTAATAAGAAATGTTGGTTCTGATTGATTAAAGTTTTCTTGGTTTCGTTTTTTGTTCATGAAATTACTAGTTTTTTCTAGATTCCATGCCCTTTGTGCTTCATCAAATATAATAACTTTTTCTGCAGTTGCACTGTTGTCTTTTACTGCATTATCACGAAAATGATGAACATTTTGTATAAAACTATTTACTTGTCGTCTAGCATTATCTTTAGTAATTTTAGTGCGCTCATGTAGATCGATGGCAAGCGCTTCTCTTAACACATCAACAAGAGGGCCGTTCCCTGAAAGAAAGGTAGTTAGCTCTTGGTTTCCATAGTTTTGATTTCTATTCGCAATGTTTAATCCGGCTAAGGTTTTTCCAGCTCCAGGAACACCTGTAATAAAGCAGATAGCTTTTTTGTGGTGTTTTTTGCAATCATCAATGACTTTTTCAATGCAATCAGTTGTGAGTGAAAGATTTTTTATACTTGCTTCTGAGCGGGAAATAGCTTGAACATTATGACCTTTGTATAGCGCTTGAGCAGCTTCAATAATCGTTGGAGTAGGATAGTAAGGTGAATTATTCCATTGCTGGCCATCTAATATTGGCTCTGCTGGATGTTTCTCCGTTATTTGATGAATCAGTTTTGTAAGATTTCTAGTGGGACAAATTATAGGATCATAAACCAGATCTTCTCTAATGTTCGAAGATACTGTCATTTTTTGTGCTTCTGTAGCAATGAGAATAGGAACAATAATACGAGAATGGCTACTTTTGTGAAAATTCTTAAGATCTAAAGCATAATCAAATACTTGGTTAATATCCTGTTGATGAATCGCTGTTTTACCTACTTTAAATTCTAGAATAAAAATAATTCCATGATAGAGCAGAACATTATCAATGCGTTTACCAATTCTGGGAATATTATATTCAAAAAAAATGTGACCATCTGATAATGGTTCTAAGTATTCTTTTAAACTTTCAATTTGCTCTTTCCAAGCCCTTTTTTGATTTTGTTCATCTGCGAAAGGGGAAGCTTGAGAAATGTTTCCCAGAATATCGTTAACATTATGCTTTTTAAAGTGCGCTAATGATGATTGATAATAGGCATTTTTTATCATGAGAATTGTATCTTCTTGTAAGGTAATATCTAATTATTTTTGATTTTGCTGTACATGATCAATAGAACTTCTATTTTGATGATAATGATAAACAAACCCCAAAACAACTCCCACCATTCTCCGTTAATCGATAACTGAAAGTTCCTTCGTGGGCTTCGATCAGTTTTTTGATGATCGTTAAGCCGAGTCCGGTTCCTTGTTTGGAATCTTTGGAAGGGTGATTGGCGCGGTAGAAGGATTCGAAGATGCGGGCTTGTTCGCTTTCGGGAATGCCGGGACCTTCGTCTTCGATGGTGAAGATCCAGCGATTATCGCTGATTTGCGTTTATATATAGAGATTGCCGGCATTTGAGTAGCGCGCCATATTATCGAGTAAGGCGGCGATTACTTGTTGTAATCGAAAAGGATCACAATGAATTATTGCTGGTTGTAGATCGAGTATTGGTTTGAGGTTGGCTTTTGCTAATTCGGCAGAGAATTCATGCAGTTTCTCTTTAATCAGTGTTGAAGTTTCTACCTTTTGGATATTGAGTTTGAGATGATCGTGTTCAATTAAACTTAAAAGGCGAAGATCTTCAATGAGATGAGAGAGATTTTCGGTCTGTTTTAAAAGAGTGTGAAGTAGTTCATCATTCGGTTCAAAAACACCATCCAAAACTCCTTGTAATCGACCTTTAAGAATAGTAACCGGCGTTCGTAACTCGTGAGCAATGCCGGCATTCCAGAGCATTAAGTTACTCTGTTTTTTCTCAAGCTGTTCCGCCATGAGATTGATGTTTTGTTCTAATTGAATCAGTTCGGCAAAGTTTGTTTTAGGATTGGGCGCAATGCGAGCGGTGAGATCACCATCGGTAATTTTCTGTGCCGTATTGGCGAGCGCATTAATGGAGATCAGCATTTTTTTAGAAATTCTAAAGGCTAAAAAAGTGGAGACAATGAGTCCAATAAATGCCATTAGGAGAATCCAGATAAAGTCAGCGAACTCA
>JASLEF010000125.1 GCA_030151245.1 Ignatzschineria sp.
GTGATATCTACGATAAAGAAGCCTTTCAAGAGATCGATTATGTCAGCATGTTCTCAAAAGTAGCGAAGTGGGTAGTTCAAATCAATAAAACAGAACGCATTCCTGAATATATCTCACGCGCCTTTCATGTTGCAACGAGCGGCCGTCCGGGTCCTGTCGTTATTGCACTTCCTGAAGATACTTTATGGGGTGAAGCTGAAATTAACGATATTGCCCAATATGTGCCAGTAAAGACATATCCTCATCCCGATGATCTGGCAAAACTGCAAGCGCTTATTGAGACCGCGAAAAAACCGTTATTAATAGTGGGTGGTAGCCGTTGGTCTGAAGAGTCTGTACAAAATATTCAAAGCTTTGCCGAGAAGTTTCAGCTTCCTGTCGCCTGCTCTTGGCGTAGACTTGAATGTTTTGATCATCATCACCCTAATTTCGTAGGACACATGGGCTGGGGCATGAGCGAAACATTACGGCAAAATATTAAAGATGCAGATCTTGTGATCGCCCTTGGTACAAGACTCGGTGAAGAGACAACTGAAATCTACACGGCAATTGAAAGCCCAACACCAACCCAAAAACTGGTACACATTCATCCCTCACCAAGTGAACTTAATAGTGTATTTGATACTGAACTCTCTATTGCATCATCAGTCAAAGATTTCGCCCTAGCGACTGCGACACTCATACCATCAAAACCACAAGAAAGAGAAGCATGGGTTAAACAACTTCGTGATGAGCATTTAGTAACGTTAAACCCACTACTAAGCAATGGAGAACTCAGTCTTGATACTTTATCTGCACAAATGAACGAACTATTGCCGGAAGATTTCTGTATTACAGTTGGCGCCGGTAACTATGCACTCTATCCGCATCGTTATATCCAGTTTAATGGTTTAACATCAAGCTTAGCGCCAACGGTTGGTTCCATGGGTTATGGTTTACCGGCTGCGATCTCTTGCAAACTAGAACATCCTGAAAAAACAGTGGTCTGTTATGCTGGCGATGGTTGTTTTCAGATGAACTTACAAGAACTCGGCGTTGCTTTACAATATAATCTTGGCATCGTAATTTTAGTCTTTAATAACGGTATTTGGGGGACAATTCGCTCGCACCAAGAACGTGAGTTTCCCGGCAGAACGATTGCCCTTGATTTCGTCAATCCAAGTTTTACTAAACTGTGTGAAAGCTACGAAGGTTACGGCGAAGTTGTAGATAAAACTGAAGATTTCAAAGACGCCTTCAAACGTGCGTTAGATTTTGCTAATAAAAACAAGCGCCCTGCACTATTAGAGATTCGTTACGATTCTAATAATATTGCTCCCGGCGAAACATTAATGGCAATCCGAGAGAAATCCCTCGGCGCACAGAAAGCATAAAATAAAGTTTGTAGTACCCTTACCATCTACCGATTTCTCCAAACTCTATCGGTAGATGGTAAAACTCTTAAGCTTATAAATTGGAGTATGTTTTAACTATACAGCAATCTCTTCGCCAGATTAATCCATCTTTGACATTAGATGCTTCACGATCAAGCTTAAATCGCCCTTTAAAACGATAAAGAGTTTCACCTAAAAGGTTTTTACCATGCGCGAAAACAACTCTATACTCAATATCTTGCGATAAAGTTTGTACAACATGCGCTTCACGGCGAAAGTCATTTTCGTCAGCTTTAGTCGCTTTTTCGATTATTAGATCCTCAGTAGAATTTAAAGAATTCTCCCATCCGTCATTTGGATAAAGCTTTGGAAACCAAATAACCGTATTCTCCTCATGAGGATGGTATGCGCCGCCTCTTTGATAACCTTTATAATGCAGCCCAAAACATCTTAATGCATCAACAATACGCTTAAAAACACACCCATCTTGAAGTGAAATATCACCTTTATCAATATAAAAACCAGGATCTAATTTCCGATTAATATCCCAAGGTTCAAAACCTAAATTACCCTGTGATAATGCTTGTTTTTTAGCATGAATAATATCGATAAAATCATCTATCAACTGATTTATCTCATCGATTGATTTCTGTGTTTTACCATCTTCTTCAAAAATAGGAACTCTAAAAATTTTTGCATCAATCGCAGAGATAATATCTTGCTCTCGTATAGAATCCGCCTCTTTTACTTGTATATTATGATGATAAGATTCATCTACTTCTAATACAATATTAAATTGTGGTAGATAAAGATCCGCAAGTGCAAAACCATCTTTACGAGCAATATACTGCTGAGGGTGAATTTCTATCTCAAAATCATCCAATCTATGTAGAAATCGGCTAATCACGTAGTATTCATAACGCTTATGTCGTATTTTACTGAGAATTTTACTGTAATAGTCTAATAAACTCATTTAGCTCCCTTTCTCAAAAACGCCAATCTGCTCAAAACTAACTCCATTCCCGAAAAACCAAGGGCAAATTCATAATAAATCAGCTCCAGCCTGATGATTTTCCGAAAGTCATTTCTATTCTCTGATTGCTACATCCAGTTGAAAATAATGCTGCTTTAAAATGCCTGATAACAGGCTTTCATCGTAGTTTTATGCAAAATGTAATTTTTTAATTATAGCCAAAATAAAAATCTTAGATAGTCCGTAAAAAAAGGTATCAACAAGAATATAAATCTTGGAGGATATGCAATACTCTAAACCCGAAAAAATGATTCATTAAGAAATGCTTAATTTTTCAATTAAGCATTTCTTAAAAACTGACTCTGCTTATTTAAAGTCATAACGCATATTAAAAGAAAGCCCTACT
>JASLEF010000161.1 GCA_030151245.1 Ignatzschineria sp.
AATCGTTACTGGGTCAATCCCGTAATCCCCATCTCCCATCAAGGCCTCACCACTGAGCTTTAATAAAATACGTTTATATTTAGGGGCTTGACTCATAACTGTACACTTCCTTTATTGTAGATTTGAGACTTTATAAATAGGGTTTATCTTACTCTATTTCTCATCAGATGAATAGCTATCAAATAGAGGTTCTTTGCTTTTCTTCATTCTCAAAGAGGCATTTTAAAGACCCAAGAATCTTTCAATGAAGATTCTACCTACTTATTCATTAAAGCGCCTCAATCTTGGGAGGATTCATACTGGCGCAACTTCTCCTCAAGTAACTCAACACGTTTTGTTAACTGCTCTAGTTTTTCACGTGTTTTTAATAAAATTTTTTGCTGAATTTCAAATTCATCATAACGCACCAACTTAAAATTCCCGAGCGCAGACTCGACACCGTCCTTCACAAATCTTTCCGCTTCCCCATGAGCATTCTTCACCCCATCTGGTAACGCTTCTTGAATTTTCCCGGCTATATCTTGAATAAAGTTTTTTGGCATATTCGCCCTCTCTTATCACTAAAATTGTTATAATCTTCCCATTTAAAATAGTACAAGTTAAATCTTTTCATCTAACACCCAATCTTGGATCAATCCCCCGAATACTCAAAATGTATGATTCCACAATAAATTTTTCACTTGTACCCTTTAAATAAACCTTTTAAATTATTCATAATTTTACCATAAAGAGAGTCAAATAATGCAGACTGACGCACCATTAGATGCGATTAGAATCGTGATGGTCAATACTTCTCACCCTGGAAACATCGGTGCTGCCGCGAGAGCTATGCGCGTAATGGGACTATATAATCTCACCCTTGTAAATCCTAAAAAATTTCCCAGCAGTGAAGCAGTTGCACTCGCGAGCGGTGCTTTAGATGTTTTAGAAAATGCAACCGTTACCGAAACGCTCTCTGAAGCGGTAAAAGACTGTCAATATATCTTCGGTACTAGCGCTAGAAGTCGACATATCGGAAAACCTGAGCTCTCTATCGAAATCGGCGCAAAAAACATCAATACTATTCTTCAAGAACAACCTGATGCCAAGATCGCGATTCTTTTTGGAACAGAGAGAACAGGCCTGACAAATGAAGAAGTTGATATTTGCCAAGAACTTTTTTATATTCCCACAGAGAACAACTACAACTCTCTCAATATTGCTCAAGCGATTCAAATTATTACTTATGAACTGCGTAAGCAAACCACTAAAGATGATCGCCTAGCAAAAAAACGCGAACCGCAATATGCTGGAGACCTACCTGCAACGCATGATGCGATGGAAGGTTTCTTTAATCATCTTGAAAGAACCCTTATACAATCTGAATTTTTAGATCCTGAAAATCCCAAACATTTAATGAGGAAATTACGACTTCTCTATAAAAAAGCAGATCTTACCCAGGAAGAGATTAACATTCTTCGTGGCGCACTCTCTGCTTCAGAAAAAACCTATGGTCAATAGGAGTTAAAAGAGCACCATGATTAAAACCATCAAAGAAGATATTCAAAACATCAAAAAATTTGATCCCGCTGCAAGAACCTCTCTGGAGATTCTTCTCGCTTATCCAGGGCTTTGGGCTGTGTGGATTCATCGCATCGCACACAAACTTTGGAACAACAAACTTAAAACCATTGCCCGCTGGATCTCTACTTGGAATCGTTTTTTAACGGGCATTGAAATCCATCCCGGCGCACAGATTGGTCGATGTCTCTTTATTGATCATGGTATGGGCGTTGTGATTGGGGAGACGGCCATTATTGGCAACAACTGCACCCTCTATCACAGTGTAACATTAGGCGGGACCAGCCTAGAGAAAGGAAAACGACATCCCACTCTTGGAAATAATGTCGTTGTTGGTGCCGGTGCAAAGATACTAGGCCCTATTACGCTTGGGGATAACTCTAGTGTTGGCGCAAACTCTGTGGTGATTAAACCTGTTCCAGAAAATGCTACAGCAGTAGGAATTCCAGCCCGTTTTTCAAAACCTGATAAACCGAATGTTAAAAAAGAGATTGCCGACAAACTCTTTAATGCTTACGGTATGAGTCATGATATTGAAGATCCAGAAGCAAATGCGATTAATCTACTCTTGAATCATATTGAAAAGCTCGATAAAGCTCTTTGTCAAATGCAAACCGAGCTCAAAGCGCAAGATATCAAGCTCAATGTAAAATGGCCAACCATTCAAGATTGCTCTTTTGATGAAGAAGGATTACATATCAACAATGAAGCCCCTCTAAAGAAGGACAACACTCAATCCTCCTAGCTTTCTCCTGTAGAAGCTACAGCCGACCTAACCCCCAATATCAACCAAGCGTGACCGCTCGTCGCGCTCCTCGTAAGACTAGACGCAAACCATTCGCTCAATATCCTTGCCTCTAATAGAGAAACAAGGATATTGAGTTTTAAAGCCTTACTTACGCTTAAAACTGATAATTATAATAAAGCGCATAACTTTCAATTCCCTGATTAGGCTTAGATATTCCTAAATTCGAATAATGAATAATTCGAATACCAAAACGATGCCCCCCAACCTTAATTCCTGCGCCAATACGATCTTCAAAATTAAAAGATGACCCTAATTTCTGACTCCCCACCTTTGTCGTATTAAAAAAAGAAACCCCCACACCAAACTCCACAAAAGGCTGATAGCGGCTCTTCGTATGAAATTGATATATCAAGACGGGTGATAAAGAGAGTGCATGTGCAGAATGCCCATAACTCCCTTTTAACCAATGGGTATAACCCATATCCCATGCCCCTGACAAATGCCCCATAGAAGAATCAAACCAACGATTATCCCACGTTCTCATATACGATAACCTTTGCGTTATCTCCCCCTCCCCTGTACTACCAAGACTCACGGAAAACTCACTGGCGATAGCGACATTCACAATCAAACACCATATCGCTATAAAAATTGTTATCCATCTATTGACGCTCCTGATTTTCATATCCTCACCCACTTTACTATTGAGACACTCAACTAAAAGAGATAATCTACATATATATCAGTAAGTTAACCATAAAAACAAGCGCGAAAAATAAAATTTATCCCAACCAAGACTGATTGAACACTTCAACAGAATAAACCTAACCCTTTATTTCTAAAGATTATAATCCACTCCCCAAAAAAACTAAAAACCAACATAACTTCATACAATTATCGCAATCAAACTTTGAAGGCTACACAGACTCTACAAGCCAGATTAATCACTTAACGCTCATTAAAAAAAGCCACATTACTTGGCTTCACAAATGCTTTTAACATTTAGTATCTCCACAGCGCCCGTAAAATTAAAAGCTTACACCATTAGAAAACCATTGAATCCCCAAAGCACCCGGCGCTAGAATACCAAAAGCCCAAATCATCGCAGACAGAAGATTAGACCATTGAAAATAACGCTTAGGCATCATACATATGCCGGCGATAAGAGGAATCGTTGCCCGAAAGGGCCCTAAAAACCGCCCCAAAAGGACACTCCAAATTCCCCATTTATCGAAGAATCTCTGTCCTTTGATTAACAACGCCGGTCTCTTGCTGAAAGGCCAGATCCTATAAACCCTGAATTTATAGTAATACCCAACACCATAAGAGACCCAATCGCCAACAAAAGCCCCCAAAGTAGCGGCTAGCCAAATCAACCAGAAAGGTTGTCCCGTCTCTCCAATTAACACACTCAACCCCATCAAAATAACCGTTGCGGGAATAAAAAGAGAGATCAATGCTAATGATTCACCAAACGCTAACAAAAAGATCACTACCGGCATCCAATATTGGTGCACTCTTGTAAATTCAATGACCGCGGCAATAAATGATTCAAAATCCATCGTTAATTATCTCTCAATCGTGATTCTTTATTTTAAGTCTAAAATTAACAAGCATTCTCTAAAATCCCCAATAAAAAAGGATTCCCTCATACTTCAGAGAATCCTTTTTAAGTTTATCCTTGCAAAACAGCTAATATAATTCTAAATCCTATATTAGCGGTTATCAGTCGTTATCTGACGTCCCATTCAGATCTTAATCCTGCGATTAGAGCTGCTTTACGTCAAACCCCGCTTCTTCAAGTTTCGCTTTTGGACCTAAAACTGCCGTATGAGTATCAGGATTTGCAAGATATTCACGAGCAACGCGCTGAAGATCAGCAATTGTGACATTTAATACCGCAGCACGATAACTCTCTAAATCCTCAGGCGTACGACCATATCTTGCCATAAAATAACGATCCCCATACTCACTTGCCGGTGCTTTGGGGCGATCAATCGCACTAATAACGCCTAAAATAGCCTCTTCAAGCTGCTGCTCTTCATGCTCTGATTCCAACAACCAGTTAATGGAGGCATCGAAATCTGCTAATGTTTCCTGTAAACGTGGATCGCGATAACTAAAGAAGTTAAACGCCCCTGATGCGGCATTATAATTCGCACCTCCCCCGTAAGCACCGCCTTGCTCGCGAATTGCTCGATGCAAGTAACCATTACGTAGGAATCCCGTCAACACTTGAAATACAGGAGAATCTTCATGATCTCTCGTCACTGTTTTATAACTTTTAGCACAATAGAAGACCGGCGCATTAATTGCCCATCCAAGCTTCACCATCTCACCTTCTTTTGATGCAAAAGGGATCTTAAATGTCTCAACATTACCTTCAACAGTATGCGCCATCACTGCCGCAAAAGCTTGTCCTACCGCTTCGATATTATCTGAATCATTTAGAACCACCAGCTCGTAAGGACTACGTTGAATTTTCGTTAACAACACGGCTAACTTTTGACCAAACTCACGACATTTATCGTCATCTTTTAAAGTACTTTCGGTCCCTCTAAAATCCTTAATAGATTGCATGCCACTTAAACGCTGATCTAACTGTGAAATCAAAGCGATATTTTGACTCGCAACGCCCATCGCGTAGCTATGTCCATTACTCACAATCCCCTGTTCACGACCAAGTTTTATTTGCGCCATAATCTCTTGCATCCGCTTCACTTCATCAAAACGCGCATTGAAGAGGATATCTTGTAACAACTCACTTAATGATTGAGCATTATCTAATAACGCTTTACCTGAAAGTACCCAAAATCCACGAACATCCCCTTCATGAGGCTGATACATTGTTCTTGCTGTAACTCCCCCTGTGATTGCAGAGATTCTTGCCTGTTGCTCAAGATATGAACGTTCCCCTGCTCCCATCTCTGTAATAAACGCGTCTAAAAATGGCAACATCTCCATCTCTTCTTCCGTTAATTTAGGCAGATCGACAACAATTGACTGATAAGTCATGCCATTAGTCGTCGGAGAGCCTAATACTAATGGCTGATGAGTATAATCAAGCTCGGGGAATGTGAGCTTTTCTGGAATATCTTCGCGTGTAACAATCGGTAGAATCGAATCATCATCGACTTGTGATTGTCTTGCTTGAAGCGCTTTAGAATCTTCAATAATTTTTGCCGTCGCTTCAGGGGTTAAATTCGCCTGAATTTCCGCTAGCCTCGCTTTTTCAGAAGCGACTAACTCGTCAGCTAAAGTATGGCTGGGATTCACCGTTAACATCACTCTATGGGGATTATTGAGTAGTAGTCGATCAACAAGATTTGGAATAAAATCTCGATCTTGGATCTCTTCACGCATCTGTTTTAAAGAATCATCAAATGAGAGCGTATCGTACGCTTCCCCACCATGTAGTACCGGCGTTAATGTATCAACAATAAGACGTAAACCATAGGGATATCGATCCCCTGAAATCTCTCTTGACGCAAGCTCTAACTGATGAAGCGCAGCTTCAATACTCTCTTGCGGCACACCGTTATCACGTACATTCGTTAAGGTATCGAGAATTAGTGCATTAATTTTATCGGTATCTTCGCCATTCGCTCCCTCAAGCCCACATGAGAAGAATGATTCTCGAGTGCCCTCTTCTAATCCACAAAACATTGAAGGCGCCGTCCCTAGATCGGTAGACTCAAGCGCTAAACGAAGTGGTGAACTAGAATTATCGACTAAAACACTACTTAAAATTCGTGCCCGCATGAGCTCATCTGCATCCATAATAGGGTTCAATAACCACGCATTGATTACGTGACTCTGTTTCTCTAAAGGCTCATCTTCTGGGAGCGGATAAGTGGCCGTAAAACTTTGTGGTGCAGAATAGCGAACTTCATCTTTAACGCTAAAATCAAAATCCTGCAATGTGAACTTCGAAAGAACTTTTTCTTCAAAAACTTTCTGATGTTCGATCGGATCCATATTGCCATAGGTCATAAAAACACTATTTGATGGATGATAGTGCTTCTTGTGGAATCCTACTAACTGCTCGTGTGTTAGATCGGGGATATCTTTAGGATCACCACCAGAATTATTATGATAAGTGATCGTTGGGAAAAGTGCTTTCGTCAACTCTTGGTAAAGTACCGATCCAATAGAGCTCATTGCTCCTTTCATCTCGTTAAATACCACCCCTTTATAAACAAGCTCACTCTCAGGATTTTCCATCTCTGTGAACTCAAGGCGATGCCCTTCTTGTAAGAAGTCTAAATACTCGAGCTGCGGAAAAAATGCCGCATCAAGATAAACATCTAAGAGATTATAAAAATCTTTTTTATTCTGGCTTGCAAATGGATAAGCCGTCCAGTCTGATGAGGTAAAAGCATTCATGAAGGTATTCAATGAACGACGAATCATCATAAAGAAGGGGTCTCGTACAGGATAATTTTCTGACCCACAAAGCGCCGTATGCTCTAAAATGTGCGCTACACCTGTTGAGTCTTCAGGTACCGTTAAAAAACCGACTAGAAAAACATTATTTGTGTCATCACAAGCTAAATGAATATGCTTTGCTTTCGTCACATTATGAACATACTCTTGCAGAGTAATATTTAGGGATGGAATAAAC
>JASLEF010000002.1 GCA_030151245.1 Ignatzschineria sp.
AATACGCCCTTTAACACCGCTTGTTATTCTATACAAGCTATTTCGAATGACGCTCATTTAACTTTAATAAAACATCTTCCCAACACAATCCTTGATCATGGAGTAATACGGTTGCGTGATACATGAGGTCTGCCATCTCTGAAATCACCTCCTCTTTATCTTGAACAGTTGCCGCGAGAGCCACTTCAACGCCCTCTTCTCCCACTTTTTGCGCGATTCTCTTGGTACCTTTCGCATATAAAGAGGCAGTATAGGAAGTCTCTGGATCTTCATTTTTACGTGCTTCCAGTAGACTTTCAAGTCTCGAGAAGAAAACCCATGGAACCTTTCGTGAAACAGCTTCAAAGCAACTAATATCCCCTAAATGACAGGTTGGACCTACCGGGTTAGCAAGAATTAACAGCGTATCATTATCACAATCGAGCGTATAATCTACCACATTCAAGAAATTGCCAGACTCTTCCCCTTTCGTCCATAATCGCTGTTTCGTTCTAGAAAAAAATGTCACTTTCGCCGTTTCTAATGTTTTTGTTAATGCTTCAGGATTCATAAATCCAAGCATTAATACCTCCGCAGTTACATAATCCTGTACGATCACCGGCAACAGCTGATCAGTTTTCTGCCAATCAACCATCTCAATAATGGCAGAAGGATCTTGCAATGGCATATTACCGCCTAAATTTTTCGGCATCCTTACATCAATTCCCTCATCTTTTAAATAAGATTTCAGCTCTGCGATATTGACTAATTGCTTATGAAATGCTGAAGCTCCCAGCGTTCCATTCACTTTTGCTTCTAAATATGCATCACGGAAATGAACCATTTTTCCAGCACCGCCAGAAGCAATTAAACTGATGGTACAGACTTCACGAACCTTTTGTAATTGCTTTAAATCATACCCTTCACGAACACCATCTTGATTCATCATATTCAAAACGATCTCGCCAGCCCCTCGATTTTGAACATCAATGACCCAATCGAGCGTTCTCCATGAGGTCTTTGCTGTCATCGCCTCATCACCTGTTAAGGTATACACAAAGTAATCATCGAGCTTTTCATCATAATAAGAATCAATACCCACAACGATTTTTTCACTACCAAAAGTAGCGACGAGCTCATTAATAAAATGAGGATTTGCTAATGCCGGAGAATTAATGGAGATTTTATCTACGCCATTAGCAAATAAAGCTTTCGCATCCTCAATCGTTTTAATGCCCCCCGCGACACAAAGAGGAATATCAATAACTTTTTTAATTGTTTTAACCCATGATTTATCAACGACCGTTCCTTTACTAGATGCGGTAATATCATAAATCACAAGCTCATCAGCTCCTTCATCGGAATAACGCTTGGCAAGCGTTAATGCATCGCCCATCGTTTCATGATTTCGAAACTGTGTACCTTTCACGACAACGCCATCTTTTACATCTAAACATGCGATTATTTTTGCCAACATGAGATTGCCTCCTCGGCACTAAATTTCCCTTCAAGTAGCGCTCGCCCCACGATCACGCCGGCTACGCCTGTATCTTCTAATACTTCTATATCCTCTATGGAACCAATCCCCCCTGAAGATTGAAAATCAATCTGGGGAAAATTGGCACAAATTTCCTCGTAAAGCGCAACATTAGAGCCAGTCAACATCCCATCTTTAGAGATATCTGTACAGAGAACATGCTTTAAGCCCACCGGCATATATTGATCAATTAATGCTTCGAGCGATAATTCACTTGTCTCTTGCCAGCCACTTAAGGCGACTTTTTTAATCCCTCCTTCAATACGAATATCAAGGGCTAATACGATTTTTTCGCCGCCAAATGCTTCAAACCATTTTTTAACTTCCGTAGGATTCTTCACCGCTGTCGATCCTACGACCACACGATCAACACCGATTTTTAAAAGATTTTCAATATCCTCACGAGTCCGAATTCCCCCACCGACTTGAATCGGCGCCCCGACCGTTTTGACAATCTCTCCAATCACCTGTAATTGACGCTTTTTAGGATCTTTTGCACCATCTAGATCGACTAAATGAAGATACTTTGCACCGGCATCAACATACTCTTTAAATTTTGCAATGGGAGAGTATTCAAATGTGGTTTGGCGTGCATAATCGCCTTGTTGCAAGCGAACAACTTCGCCATTAATGAGATCTAATGCCGGGATAATCATTGAGAATTCCTTTGTTATATCATATTTTTTTGTAAAAAGAGTAGGGTTTGTTGAATATTCAAAAATTGATCTCAATAAAGCCCTGAAGCTATCTTGATTTTGATAGTTCCGAGAAAACCAATCAAGCTTTTAAAAGCAGTGAGCAATATCCCCATATTCAACAGAACCTAACCATTCAAGAGAATGATGATGCAAAGGCATCTCATCTCTTTTTAAACCTATAAAATATAGGCGTTATAATAATCCCTTTGAGCTTGGCAATACATCACTCTCTACTTTGACCGCCTGTCTCAGCGTCCGCCCAAAGACTTTAAAGAGGGATTCAATTTTATGGTGGGTATTACTACCTTCCGCCTTTAAATGCAATGTAGATGCCAAGGCATACGCTAAAGATCTAAAGAAGTGTGGCACCATCTCCGTACTAAATGACCCAATCATTTCTCGGTCAAATGTTGCTTTAAAGTCAATATGCGGTCGCCCCGATAAATCTAAAGTACAAAATGCACAACACTCATCCATCGGTAGGATAAATTTAAATTCATTAAAACCAAATCTGGCGATACCTCGTTTGTCACCCAGTGCTGACTTTAAAGCTTCTCCCAGAGCAATCCCAGTATCTTCTACGGTGTGGTGATCATCAATCTCTAGATCTCCATCCACAAAAACATTCATTCTAAAACCACCATGAGTCGCGATCTGATCGAGCATATGATTAAAGAACGGAATACCTGTTTCAATCACACTAGCGCCGGTCTCATCGAGAAAGAGTTCAATCTTAATATCTGTCTCTTTAGTTTTTCGCTCCACAACAGCCACTCGCGGGTCTCTTCCCTCTTTTACCACCCCTTTATTGAGTAAACGCTCTACGATCAACTCCCAGTTCATATTTTGAGGGTCATAGAGAATCCCTTCGATTCCCATATTTTTAGCAAGTCCTAAATCTGTTTCGCGATCTCCAATCACATAACTGTTGTCAGGATTGAAACGTTTCTCTTCAAGATATGCTTGTACCATACCGACTTTAGGTTTACGACATTCACAATGATCCTCTGTAAAGTGAGGACAAAGTAATACGTCATCAAAAACTACACCTTGAGACTCAAATGTTTCCATCATACGATTATGCGGAATATCGAACTGATCTTGCGGGTTACTCGGTGTTCCTAAACCATCTTGATTAGAAACAATGACAAAACGATATCCTGCAGCTTGTAGCTCTAATAATGCCGGTATGACTTTAGGCTCAAAGATCAGTTTCTCTAAAGAATCTATCTGAAAATCTGTCTTTGGCTCATCAATAAGTGTGCCATCACGATCGATAAAAAGTATATTTTGCATGAAATGCCCTTCTAAATTCTAAAACCCAATATCTTCAACAGTTAGATAGATTCTAAATATCTTTGACGTCTAGGGAAGATAAAGTAATGATGTTCATTATTTTGAAAATTGGCTCGTTTCCAATAAGAATCTTTGAAACTATACGTTTCTTATCTTGCTTACCAATCTTCATGATGATTATTGATAAAACATTGTTAATGCAGCGATCAAGGCCTCGTTCTCTTCAGGAAGCCCGACAGAGATACGCAAACTATTATTAAGACGTTCAGCACCTTGGGCGCGCACATAGATCCCCTGTGATTTCAAAAACTCATAAGCCCCTTTCGCATCATCAAGCTCCACCAAAACAAAGTTTGCTTCACTCGGATAGACTCTTTTCACAAAAGGTAATGCTTTAAGGGCTTTTACTAAGGCTTCTCGACCTTGAATAAGCTTTTCACAATTCTCCCACATCAAAGCAATATTCTCATCCGTTAATGCCGCTTCAGCAACCGCGATGGTAGGAACGGCCAGTGGATAAGGACTAATGGCTCTTTTCAGAACATTAATTAAAGATGCCGATCCTATCGCAAACCCTAAGCGAATACCTGCCAATCCAAATGCTTTTGAGAGCGTTCTTACTAAAGCTAAATGAGGGAACTCTTTCACCCGTTTCGCAAAAGACTCTCGCTCACTAAATTCAATATAAGCTTCATCTAAAACAACAATGGCACGGTCTTTAGTTGCCACTAAAATACGCTCGATATCCGCAGTTTCTAGAGTGTTTCCAGTAGGATTATTGGGACTACAGAGAAAGACCATTTTGACCCCATCAAGCTGGTGAAGGATCCCTTCCACATCTAATTTAAAATCTTCTAAAAGGGGAACTTTTACGGTTTCTACCCCAAAAAGATCACAGGTCACCTGATACATTCCAAAAGTCGGTGGACAATAGAGCAAACGATCTTTTTGAGCTTCGCAAAAAGCTTTAATTAATAATTCTATCGCTAAATCTCCCCCTAAAGTTACCAAAATTTCATCTTGATCCACCCCCAAGTAACGAGCATAACGTTCGATTACTTTTGCCGGCTGAGATTCAGGATAACGATTCATCGCTAATTCAAGCTTGATCGGGGCACTATAAGGATTTTCATTTGCATTAAGATAGATCTCTTCTCGGCTCTCATCCCGAGTTTCTGGTACATAAAGCTCACAATTTCTGACCGCTTCTCTACTTAATTTTTCTGCAATTGACTGTGTCATTATCATCTCTCCCCACGGTTAGTTATCATTATTAATCGCTGCTAAACGGATCTCTACCGCTAGCTTATGAGCATCTAAGAGCTCACGCTCTGCTAATAATGATACCGTTGGACCAAGATTTAAGAAACCTTCTTTCGTCAAAGTCTGCACCGTCATCCGTTTTGAAAAATCTGCTAAACCCAAACTAGAATATGTTTTGGCATACCCATAAGTAGGTAGTACATGATTGGTTCCTGATGCGTAATCCCCCATTGACTCTGGTGAAAATGCCCCTAAAAAAACAGATCCAGCATGAGATATATCTTCTAATAACGCCCGAGAATCCTCTGCTTGAATAATCAGGTGTTCTGGCGCATAGAGATTGCTAACACTCACTGCCATCGCTAAATCTTCGACTAAAATTGATCGACTATGACTCAGTGCAACTCTTGCCGTTTCTGCTCGTCCTAACAACTTCAACTGCGACCCAATAGAGGCCTCAACACGATCAATCAGCTTTTCAGAATCTGTGACTAGAATCACCTGTGAATCTTCACCATGTTCCGCTTGTGAAAGAAGATCTGCCGCCACAAAATCAGGATTAGCAAACTGATCGGCAATCACCAATACTTCAGAGGGTCCTGCCGGCATATCAATCGCGGCTCCCTCTGCCATTTGACTTACTTGCTTCTTCGCTTCCGTGACAAAACTATTTCCAGGACCAAAGATCTTATCCACCTTCTTCACGGTTTTTGTCCCTAAGCCTAATGCAAATATCGCTTGAGCCCCTCCCATTTGATAGATGGTGTCAATGCCACAAAGCTTTGCGGCATAGATAATTTCATCTGCAATTTTAGGGGGGCTCGCCAAAACAATCTCTTTACAGCCTGCTATTTTTGCAGGAACAGCCAGCATTAAAACCGTTGAAAAAAGTGGTGCTGTTCCACCTGGGATATAGAGCCCCACAGATTCTATCGGACGAGTGAGGACTTCACACAGAACCCCTTTCTCTGTCTCGACCACAACAGCATTCGGCTTTTGCGCTTCATGAAATTTTGTAATATTACGATAAGCACGTTCAATCGCCATTTTAAATTCTGAGGATAATGACTGCTCTACCCGTTCGAACTCACTCTCCGGCAATATTAGTGAATCCACTGTCACTTTATCAAACTTTTCGGTAAGCGATATGACAGCTTGATCCCCATTTCGTAAAATATCTTCCCGAATAGCCGACACTGCGGACTCTACTCTTCCTGCAACTGCTTGGGCAGGACGTTTAAGCGCAGCCTTTTGAGCGGTGCTATCTAATGATTTCCAAATAATCTTTTCCATAACTCTTCTATTTCGCTCTACTCTATTCCATCATTTTCTCAATGGGGAGTACTAAAATTGAACTCGCACCCTTCTCTTTTAAAGCTTCCATTGTCTCCCAAAAAAGCATCTCACTACTGACAACGTGCATCGCAACACGAGACTCATCATTTGCAAGGGGGAGAATTGTAGGATTTTCAGCGCCTGGCAATAACTCGCTGATCTCTTTTAAACGATCTTTAGGCGCGTGAAGCATAATATATTTTGACTCATTGGCCTGAATCACACTCTGGATACGCGGCATCAATTTATCCACTAATGCTCTCTTTTCAGGCCCCATATCACTAGCGGTTTGGATCAAGCAGGCTTTTGAGCGAAAGATCACTTCTACCTCTTTTAAACCATTTGCTTCTAATGTTGCACCTGAGGAAACAAGATCACAAATCGCATCCGCTAATCCCGCTCTTGGTGCCACTTCTACCGAGCCTTGCAATAAAGAACTCTTAAATTGAATTCCTTCTCCCGAAAGATAACGGTCTAAAAGATTAGGAAAAGAGGTAGCAACACGCAATCCCTCAAAATCTTGCACCCCTTTATAATCAGCATTTTTAGGCAGTGCTAGTGATAATCTGCATCCGCCAAAAGGTAACATTTGCAAAACTTTATAAAGCGAATCAATCGGCTGCTCTTTACCAAGCGCGACCTCTTCTAAGACATTTTGACCCACAATGCCTAAATCAACAACACCATCAAATACTAAGCCTGGAATATCGTCATCACGCACTCGTAAAATATCAATAGGCATATTCTCCACATGAGCAATCAACTTATCTTTCGTCATATTAATTTTTAAACCACTTTTCTCAAGTAGTTTTTGCGACTCTTCACTTAATCGTCCTGATTTTTGGATCGCGATCTTTAAGCGAGTGTTCTTCATAATGTATGCCTCTTCTATCTGATTGCTTCAATGAATAAATATTGTCAGTAACGTTTTTTAATCTTATCAATTGTCTTACTGTGGTAGTACAATATTACATATCAAGCCGAATTACAACCTTATTTTGAATATTAATTATCAAATCTATTAAATCTTTTGCCCTAAATAAAAAAATAGGTAATCCCTAAAGATTACCTATTCTCTTTTTCGCTCTCTAACACGCGGGGGTACCAAGATAAATAAATTCTCCCCTCTTCAAAATCCTTAAAGACCCTACTCTGTTTTCTGCCATGATTGAGGATATTTATATCCTGCAAATCGCTCTGCTGCATAGGCTTTAAATTCATCGGAGTTATAAGCTTCTGTCACATCTTTTAACCAAGGTGCATCAACATCTGCTGTTTTTACCGCAGCCCAGTTAATAAAAACAAATCCAGGATCTGCAAATAAGGCTTCTGAAAAAGGAATGTTAGAACTTGCCGCATAGTTACCAGGAATGACCACAAAATCAACATCGGGTCGAACACGAGGAAGCTGAGGAGCCTCAATCATCACTAACTCAATCTGATAAGGATTGTTGGCAATATCATTTTTCGTGGCTTTTAACGAGTCTGTCCCGGGCTTTAAAGTGATAATGCCAGCATCGACTAATAGCGCTAATGAACGAGAGAAATTACTCGGATCATTAGGAACAGCAAACTTAGCACCTTTTGCAATATTACTTAAATCATCTCTCTTTCCGCTATAAATACCTAATGGCCCCGTTGGTATTTGAAATACTTCTGTTAAATCCAGTTCATTTAAAGTCTTAAAAGAATTTAAATAAGGCAGATGCTGAAATGTATTGATCTCCAACGACCCATCTGCAAGGGCACGATTAGGAAGAACATAGTCCGTAAAAACAACTAACTCTACAGTGTAGCCTTTCTTCTCTAATTGCGGTTTTACAGAGTCCGTAACCATATCTGCAAAATCCCCCACTGTTGTCCCGATACGAATCTTTTTAACGTCCGGATTTACCGTATTCTTTGCAGCTTTATCATCCGAATTACATGCTGATAAGAGAGTTGTCGCACCTATCAATGAGCATAGAGCGAGTTTTTTTAAAACAGCTTTCATGAATCTATTTCCTTACAAATATATGACTAATAATGATTAATTTTGAGCTTCACCAGCTCTTTTGATCCCTAATAGATCTCTTTGATAACAGTAACAACAATGACTTATTGCGCTCCCCAGACCTCTGGCAACTGATATCCTTCAAAACGTTCAGCACTAAATTGTTTAAATTCTTCCGAATTAAAAGCTTCAGTGACATCTTTTAACCATTCACTATCACGATCTTCACTTCTAACCGCAGACCAGTTTACAAAGGTAAAATTGGGCTCTTTAAATACCGCATCTTTAGGATTTAATCCTGCACTAATTGCAAAGTTTCCATTAATTGCTGAAAAATCCACATCCTGCAAAGATCTTGGCAATTGTGGCGCTTCTAACGTAATAATCTCCACCTCCATAGGATTCTCAGCAATATCATGACGCGATGCCGTGAGTGGATCCACATTTTCTTTAAGCTTAATCCAGCCTAAATAATCTAAAATCACTAATACTCGCGCATAATTCGAAGGATCATTGGGAGCTGAAACAGTCATCCCTTTATAAGCACCATCAAGTGTTTTAACTTTCCCTCCATAAAGTCCATAAGGTGCCGTAGGAATCTGAAAAGCCGCTTCAATAGCTAGATTATGCTGGGCTTTAAAGCCTTCTAAATAAGGTTGATGTTGAAAGATATTAATATCCAAAGATCCTTCCGCTAAGGCAAGATTAGGACGAACATAATCTGTAAACTCAATGAGCTTCACGCGATATCCTTGACGTTCTAACATCGGTCCAACTTTATCGCGCACCATTGTACTAAAATCTCCGACAGTGGTTCCAAATACAATCTCTTTTTTAGCCTCAGTAGCCCCATTTTTCTCTTCATCTTTAAAACAACCTGATAGTAAGAGACCACTGACAAATAGTGCACTAGCAAATGCAAGCTTTTTTAGCGTGCGACGTTTCGTTGCTTCACCCTTATGCATCTTCATTCTTTTTTCACCTCTGATTTCCAAATTTCAAACCTCTCATCCTTAAATGATCGTGTTCATGATGTTTTTACACTCTTTTAAATCCTTGTCGATCGGAATCAGGCTTATCTCATCTTGATTAACACCACTACTTCTTATCCGTATCTAGTGTTAATCAAAAAAAGAAAAGCCCGCAACAAAGTTACGGGCTCTCAACTATTTGGCATAGAGGTCTATCATCACATTGAGTATTCGCTATCAATCGATATCACTCTCTATATCACGCTTTAGCTGTTGTGCCCGCAAGCTGTTTCAAATCGGCAATCTTTATTAAAGCGACTCTTTGCTTTAATGTCAATATTTTTTAAAAATCCCAACTGCGTTTACGACGAGTTTTCGCAAAAAGTCGAGGAAGAATAGCAGATCCTAAAATGATGCCCCCTAATAAAATTAATGCCCCTGCAGTCCATTCACTACTACGATTTACAGATTGTAATCGAGCATTCTCTTGTGTTAAACGAGTAATTTCTACTTTTTGCAGATGATCTTTTTTATTGAGCTCTTCATTTTCTTGCGCGAGCTCAATCTCATGTTCATTCAACTTACGCAACTCAATAATTTCTGATTTTAAAGCTTCATTTTCCGCATTTAAAACTTCCAATTCGAGTTCTAAATCCGATTTCTCACCATTTAAACGATCTTTAATATTATCTTGTTGCTCTTTTAGCTTCTCAATTTGTGCTTCTAGAGCCTTGTTTTCATTAAGTAGTGGCTCATATCGCTCTTTCGCCTCTTCAATATAGTTACGCGCGCTCGGCTCATTCATTAAGAAGTTTTGATGAATCCACCCCGTCTTACCACCTTCATAACTAATTTGGACATATCCATTACGCTCAGACAATTTCTCAACAGGCTCCCCAGCATTAATCATCTTAATAATTCGGTAATTATCAGTAGAACCTGAACGAATCGGCGCTTGAAGCGTGTCACTAATGTAAAGCTGTTCTGCCATGGTAAATGATGAAACAAATAATAATGCCGTGGTTAGAATGCGCTTTGTACCTGTCATAACTGATTCACCTATTGAGTATTTGTTAGCTAGAAAATTTCATAAGGAATCATTATACATGAAATTTCTCTATTGATTTGAGCCCTTTTTATAAAAAAAACAGATACTTTGGCCCTGGCTATTTTCTCCAGCAATATCATCTATGATGATTCCATCAATAACTAACAAGCCCAGCGATCTATCAAAAATGAAATCACAAAATCTTTACCATCTATTTTCGGAAAACCATTATTGAGGTCAACCACAACAATGCACTCTATATTAGATAAATATTAGATAAAGAGAGTTCGTAATCTTATGAATTTTCCTTACAATGGACCTCTATACCGATTGATAAGGAGAATTATTGATGAAAATTTTTATCATTACAGGCGCATCAAAAGGCATTGGGCATGCATTGGCAACAATTTTAGAAGCAGAAGGTCATAAAGTCCTCCGTATCGCAAGAAGTAACCCCAATCAACTTCCAAACTTAATGCCGCTAGATATTACAGACAAACACGCCAACAAAAAAATCCTCGATTGGCTCAAATCATTTTTACCACTTGCAACAGAGATCACACTCATCAATAATGCCGGCATGATTGGTCCTATTGAACAAATTGGTCAGCTTGATAATGAGCATATTGAAAAAGCGATTGCGCTTAATATCACAAGCCCTCTTACCCTCACAAATGACTTTATCTCACTCACTCAGGCACTACCAATCCCTAAGAATGTTATTAACATCTCCTCTGGTGCCGGCAGACATGTCTATTCGGGATGGTCTATCTATTGCACCACCAAAGCTGCCATTGACCAGTTCTCTCGCACCATGCATGTTGAACAAGAAAAGCAGAAATACCCCATCAATATCACCGCATTAGCACCAGGTGTGATTGATACAGAGATGCAGGATGAAATTCGTAACAGCGATGAAACAGCTTTTCCTCATATTCATCGGTTTATCGATCTTAAAGAGAGCGGTAAACTACTCTCTCCCCACGATTCAGCAACAATGATTATCAACTATCTTAACTCCCCCCTTATGCAGGGAGATAATCCTATTGCCGATGTAAGAGATCTTTAGCAATAATTAGAGAAATAAATAATATCATTTCAATTGAGTTAAATTCAATTCAACTTAGGCATCAGAGGACTCCTAAAATCCTATAACACCTTATCTTGATTGCTTCTACTCCATTATTCTCATAGATCCTCAATTAAAATAAATTGAAAACTCCCCTTAAAGTCATAAAGAGTTTTTAAGGGGTTTTATTCATTGCTACTCGATAAATTTCAGCAATATTCCTTGATAATTTCGCCAAGTTTTCCGGCGTTTCTTCATAGGCTTGCTCTAAACTCATGGGTGCATTCACCACGCTAAATACAGCATCAATCCCATAGTCATGGGTTAACTCATAACCTTCTCCTAAAGCTCCGGCAATCGCGATCACAGGTTTATGATACTTTTTCGCCAATTTTGCAACGCCCATAGGTACTTTTCCAAAACACGTTTGACGATCTATTTTACCTTCACCTGTAATCACAAGATCTGCCTCCTTCACTAATGCCTCTAAATGAATAGCATCAGTGACAATATCAACCCCGGAACGCAATTTTCCCTTTAAAAAAGCCACACTAGCAGCCCCCATTCCTCCAGCAGCACCAGAACCTTTAATAGTATTAACATCAATATTAAATGCTTCTCGAATAATGGTGGAATAGTGATACAGCGCATAATCCAAAACCTTAACCATCTCTGATGTTGCGCCCTTCTGAGGAGCAAAAACCATGGATGCCCCTCGTTCACCGGTTAAGGGATTATCTACATCACACGCTATTTCAAACTCACAATGGTGGATTCGAGGATCTAATGCTGTCAAATCAATACGAGATAAATCGCTCAATGCTTTCCCTCCAAATGGCAGCGCTTTTCCCTCGGCATCTAAAAACTCTCCGCCTAATGCTTGAATCATGCCAACCCCACCATCATTGGTAGCACTCCCGCCAATACCGAGAATAATCTTTTGAACGCCCTGATCTAGCGCATCTAGTATCAACTCCCCTGTCCCAAAACTTGTCGTAATATAAGGATTTCTGGCCGATTCAGGAACTAATGCTAAACCACTGGCTTCCGCCATCTCTATAATGGCACTCTTACCATCGCCTGTAATCCCATAAGAAGCTATCGTCTTGTCCCCTAAAGGTGCAGTGACCTCTTTTTGTACATAACGGCCCTTCGTTGCCTCAACAATCACCGCAACTGTGCCTTCCCCACCATCTGCCATCGGCATCAAATGATAGGTGGCTTTCGGGAAAACTTTCTGAAAACCGACCTGAATTCTCTCAGCCACCTCTAAAGCCGTTAAACTCTCTTTATAAGAATCAGGGGCAATCACAATCTTCATTCATCTCTCCTATGAAATTATCAATAGCACTTATAGCTATAAAGTAAACGTACTAGCTCACCAAATGCAAGCACTTTAAGCTTCTAGATATTCCCGCTAATTCATCATGATATCTGTTTTTAACCTATTCCCAAAAAAAGCCCCCTACCCAAAGGATAGAGAGCTTAACTTTAATTAACTATTAGCTTTAGTTGATTATAAAAGGAAATAGTAATCTTACTTACGATTCATTAAACGATTTAATCGTGCCACAAACTCAGAGGGATTATCAAGCTGCGCACCTTCTAATAATAAGGCTTCTTCGTAAACTAACATCGCGATATCATCTGCTAATGTTGCATCACTGGTATCATCTAGCATCACTAATAGTGGATGCTTTGGATTAATTTCAAGCCATGGCTTCATTGTAGGAACATCATGACCCGCTTCGCGAAGCATCTTCTCAAAATGTCCACTTAATGCATGCTCATTACGAACTAAAACGGAAGCTGAATCAGTTAAGCGTTTAGATATTTTCACATTTTCAACACGATCACCTAATGCTTCCTTCATGCGTTCAACGAGCTTTACTTCCTCCTCAGTCACCGCTTTTTCAGACTCTTTATCATCGGCTTTATCACCAAGATCGACATCGCCTTTAGCAACGTTGACCATTTCTGTACCATCAAACTCATGTAGGAATCCTGTCATCCAGTCATCAATGACATCCGTCATTAATAATACTTCGATCCCTTTGGATTTAAAGATCTCAAGATGCGGGCTATTTTTAGCCGTATTGAGAGAATCCGCTGTAATGTAATAGATCTTATCCTGACCTTCACTCATACGCTCTTTATAAGCTTTGAGGGATACCGCCTCTTCATCCGTTACCGTAGAAGCAAAGCGCAATAATCCGGCGATCTTCTCACGATTACTATGGTCTTCACCTAATCCTTCTTTTAATACTCGGCCAAACTGTCCCCAGAACTTTGCATATTTCTCTTCATCATGACTTAAGGACTCAAGCATTGTTAATGCACGACGCGTTAACCCTTGACGAATAGTATCAATGGTTTTGGAGTTTTGCAGAATTTCGCGAGAAATATTAAGGGGTAGATCTTGAGTATCCACAATCCCCTTCACAAAACGGAGATATCTAGGAACTAATTTATCTGATCCCGCCATAATAAAGACCCGCTGAACGTAGAGATCAATCCCATACTTTACTTCCTGATCCCATAATCCTTGAGGCGCTACCGAAGGAATATAGAGAAGAGAAGTATAAGAAGTATTTCCTTCAACACGATTATGACTCCATGATAACGGTGCTGAAAAATCATGCGTCAACTCTTTATAAAATGCTTCATACTCCTCTTCTGTAATCTCTGAACGCTCACGCTGCCAGAGAGATTCTGCTGAGTTAATCTGTTCAATCACACGCTCTGTTTGAAGTTCAGAATTCTCTTCTCCCTCTTTCGGCATGATCGGCTTTTCAACGGCCATCATAATGGGGTAAGCAATATGATCTGAGTATTTTTTGACAATCTCTTTAATTGACCATTCATTTAAAAGATCAAGATCATCTTCACGCATATGAAGCGTAATAGTCGTGCCCGCACGATCTTTAGATGTTTCAGCTAAGGTGAACTCCCCTTCTCCTTTTGAAACCCAATGCGTTGCACTATTCGCATCAGTTCCGGCTTTACGCGTGACTAATTCAATCTCATGCGCCACGATAAAGGCTGAATAAAAACCAACACCAAATTGCCCAATGAGCTGCGAAGCATTTTTTTGATCTGCTTCTAAACGTTCTAGGAATGCTTTCGTGCCAGACTTTGCAATCGTCCCAATGTTTTCGATCACTTCGTCACGAGTCATCCCAATCCCATTATCCGAGATCGTTAAAGTTTTCGCTTCTTTATCAAAAGCAATATCAATCTCAGGATTACCTTGCCCTTCAATTAAAGCGGCATCCGTCAAACCTTCAAATCGACGTTTATCCAATGCATCTGAAGCATTTGAAATGAGCTCTCGAAGAAAGATTTCACGATTAGAATAGAGAGAATGAATCATCAAATTTAATAACTGATTCACTTCTGTTTGAAACTGCATAGTTTCTGGCTGTGTGTGCTTAGTCATGATGCTCTTAAACTCCTTGTCATCTTTTTTATCTGTTGTACACATCAAATTACAAATGATTTTGCCATGAAGACAAAATAGGTTACTTCAGATAGATGGAGCTCTATTTTTAAATTTCAAGGGGCCGGGGAATTTTCCGAAAAAATTGCCGGGGAAATCGCTCAGCATCAGGAGTGATTTTCTCCTAAAAAATCCCTCTAGAATATTTAGATATTGATTATTACAATCACAAATGAATTAAACTTAAACTCAAAGGACTAAGCCCGATTGAATATCGAACTCAGCCCTTATCATTATAATTTTAAACATCCTTAGACGTATCTATCTACATCTACCGACATAAGATGATATAGGACGATAGAGAGGGTTTACCAAACTACTCTTAGGATATTTTTCCAAACTTTCCTTGCATATAATCTAGGGATGCTTGCATAATCTCCTCCCGAGTATTCATCACGAAAGGTCCATGACCAAAAATAGGTTCTTCAATCTCATCACCACTTAAGAGGAGGACGATACTCTCTTTCGTTACCGTGATTTCAAGAGAGTCTCCCGATTTATCAAAAATTGCCAGTTCTGCTTCAGCAAGTACAGAATCATTATCTAATAACAACTCTCCATGTAATACAATAAGCCCGACTCTTCGCCCTTCCTTTAAAGGAATATGAAGCTTTCCCCCTGCTTTCAGGTGGAAATCCCAAACATCCAGCGGTGTAAAAGTGTGGGCAGGTCCCTTTTCTCCCTTATAATCACCAGCAATCACGCGCATATGTCCCACATCAGAGCCCAAGTCTACCGTAGGAATTGTCTCGTGTGTAATATGCTGATAACCAGGCTGCCCCATTTTATCTTTTGCCGGCAAATTGACCCAAAGCTGAACCATATCAAAAATTCCGCCTCTTTCTGCAAAATCTTTCGAATGATACTCTTCGTGCAAAATTCCTGAAGCCGCAGTCATCCACTGTACATCTCCAGGGCCAATCACCCCACCTTCTCCAGTTGAATCATGATGTGCCACTTCCCCTTTATAGACAATCGTTACCGTCTCAAATCCTCGATGAGGGTGCTCTCCGACACCGCGTTTATCAGAAGTTGGGGCAAACTCATTAGGACCAGCACGATCCAATAAAATAAAAGGATTAAGTAAACGCCCATGATTGCGATAACTGAACATTGAGCGAACATTAAATCCATCCCCAACCCAATGAGCCCCTGGTGCCTTATAAATCCCCATTAATGTTTTCATTGAAAACTCCTTATTCTCTAAAAAAATATATTGAATTTAATATACAACCTTTGACATTCACCGATATTGAATAATTTCGTCGCTAAGCATCAACTATTTGCATTATTCCCCCTCATCATACTTTGCTATGATAAAAACCGATATCATATCGCTCACGACGACTATAAATGATTAATTTTACAAAGGAAGAATTATGAAGAGACATTTATTTCCCGCAATAATATTAGGACTTATCTCTAATGCTAGCGCAGCAGAGTATCAATTAGATCCCAGTCATACCAACGCACGATTTAATATTGACCACTTCCAAACATCCACCAATCATGGCGGATTTTATGGTATTGAGGGAACTGTACAATTTGATTCTCATGCCAAAACGGGGGAGTTAGATATTACCTTCAAGACCAGCACCTTAAATAGTGGCGATGAAGGATTCGATGAACACCTACGTAGTGCTGATCTATTGCATGTTGAGCAATTTCCCGAGATACAATTTAAATCAACAAAATGGATCTTTGAAGGGGAGAAACCCTCTAAGATTAAAGGCCTATTAACGATGATGGGAAAAACACATCCTGTGACATTAAGCGCCACAAAATTTAACTGTTACGACAGCCCAATGTTCAATGCTGAAGTTTGTGGCGGAGATTTCGTCACGACCATAGATCGTACCCAATGGGGTATTGATTTTTTTGTTGATGCAGGAATGTCCAAAGAAGTGATCATTCACATTCAAGCAGAAGGCATCAAACAATAAGCAACTGTCATCAGAATCACTAGATTTCAATCATAGCTACAAGAAAAAAGGCCAAACTGACAATCAAACGAGAGTCATCCCTCAATATCTATCCCTGAAAGTCCCTATACCCTCTAGGGACTTTCTCGTCGTTAGTTAAGCTTTTAACTGCTGACATATTGATGCTTAATTGACTATTGGATTATTGAATTTCAGCAATAAACCAGGTACTAAACTGTTGCCACTCTTCGGAAAAATCCGGATATGCCTGCCCCACACGATCTAAAATAATTTGCAAATCCTTATCCCGATAAGAAACCGCTATTAATTGTCTTGCTAAATCTTCAAAGGGATCCACCAGCAAGCTATCCGTAAAGATCTTCGCCTGATCAATGATGCCTCCTCGAACGATATCGAGATGAATTTCAACCCCTCCCCAAGGAAATCGTTCTGATAACTCATGACTAAATTGTAGTGCTTGACCAAAATTCCAATCCCAACTCTGCTGTTTTTCATATTGCGTAACAAATCCGGGGATATTAGGGGGATTATCCTCAGAAATAAATTCAACCGTTTCCACTTGCCCAAATTGATCAACAAAGACCTCTTGAATCGCCTGGCAAATTTTTTCATGATCTAGACTGGCATCAAACTCTTGTAAATTGGCGACACGAGAACGAACAGAGGTAATTCCTTTAGCTTTAAGCTTTTTAGGATCTGGATTAAGGTAATTTCCAAGCTTAGTAAAATCAACATCTATCAGTAATGTACCATGATGGAATCCTCGGTCTTGCGTCTCTCGATAAGCAGATCCAGAAATTTTACGAATCTCCTCACCCACCTTCACAACAAGATCATTACGCCCCGAACTTTCAGCATGAATGCCAAGAAGGGCTAACGCCTTTAAAATAATGTTAGTGGAAATAGATTTATCATACTCCGGCTTTCCTGCCATAAAAGTAAAATTAGTATTTCCCAAATCATGAAATACAGCACCACCTCCACTACTTCTACGCGCTAAAGTAATGCCATCTTCTTCCATTTTTTTAGTATTACATTCCTTCCAAGGGTTTTGTCCACGTCCAATCACGACCGTATTGTCATTACGCCACAAAAAAAGAACTTTCTGTGCAGGATCCATGCTACGAAAAATGGCATCTTCTACAGCTAAGTTAAAGAGAGGATTAGTACTTTCTGAAATTAAGAGGCGCGTTGTCATCGAGAATCCTTTAGTAAGTCGTAAATCACAATAAATATTGACGACCAATTATCATACTTGCTGCAGTACAAAGCAACATACCAAAATCAAAGAGCATGGGGATATTGCGACAGAACGATCCTAATAGTCTGTTGATCATGTAAAATTTAATCATATTAAATTAGCTGAAAACAACAATCAAAAAACCGCACAAGGATGGTTAAAATCAAATACTTAATTAGAAAAAGTGATTATAGACTGGCATTCAATAGACTCAAGATTCAAGGATCATCAAAAAGATACTTCCCTGAACTTTTATTAAGCTAGCCATCCATTTTTTCATCTTTCATTTGAAAAATATATGATCATCCCTATTTTCAAACAATACTCTTATTACTTTTCTGTAAAATAAGGCTATTGATGCCTCGATTAAACAGCTAGACATCAATGATTTTTTAAACATAGGAAACCGACCATGAAATATTTTTGCACCATTCTTAGTAGCGCTCTTCTTATCTCTACAATGCAGTTTTCCAATGCCAAAACGCCGGTAATCACAACGCCGAAAATGAGTGATCAGGAGTATGCTTTAGCATTAGGATTTCAATTTATAGAAAATGATTCAACGAAGAAAGAACAAAACACTACATCGGGAGAAAATCAAACACAAACGCTTCCCGTAATAGATGCAAAGTCCTTGAAACATCGTTGTGATATCTCCCTATCTCAACCGTTTGCACTGGAGAATCCAGAAAAAATTATCCTTGCTCGCGGTGTCGGCGAGAAAGCGGAAGATCTTGTGATTAAAATTAAACAAACCCCCATTAAACTTCACCGTAGCCATTATGAAACAGAACATTTGCATATCTGGAGCAATTCTGACAAAGATCTTATTATGACGTTTGATGTAAGAGAAGCTTATAAAGACCAATATGTATCACTACAATCTGGAACACTCACCATCCTCTCTCCCACGATGAAAGAGGAGTATAAAGCCGTTTTGAGCTGTAAGGAGTAGACACTAATCTCTTTCAAAGAGCTCCCAATATC
>JASLEF010000041.1 GCA_030151245.1 Ignatzschineria sp.
AGTCTCTTTGATCACTTATTTAAAGCATATTCAACTCAAGTTTTGCACGAAGCGACATCCGTTGTGGCGTCCAGAATGGTTCCCATACAAGGTCAACCATACACTCTTTAATCTCTGGAATAGAGTACACCGCATTTGAAACCCAACTTGGCATTTCACCAGCAACAGGGCATCCTGGCGCGGTTAATGTCATATCAATGCGGGTACGAATATTATTTTCCGTTAACTCTAAGAACTCAATGGCATAAATTAAACCAAGCTCATAAATATCTACAGGAATCTCTGGGTCATAGACCTTTTTGACCGCATCAATAATACGTTCTACTAACTCTTCTGATGTTTCATTGGGCGCTACACCTTCTGCAAAAAGAATTTGCGGAAAGTTTGGCTCATCACGATTAATATCCATCTTTGATTCTATCCTTCAAAATCTAATTCTAATGCTCTATCGAGTATACGCGGCATTGATAGCCTCCCCGTATATCTTCATTCTTTGTCATTATTCTAATTAATACTTACTCAGTCTTTGCGACTTCATCTTTTTCATGAATCGCTGAGTGCATTGCGTGCCACGCTAATGTTGCGCATTTTACACGCGCCGGATATTCCCGCACTCCCGTTAAAACACGAAGCTTGCCTAAGCCTTCAGAATCTTCACCATCAAGCATGACTGCATCGTGAAAAAGATTAAAGAGAGCATCAGCCTCTTCAACGGTTTTGCCTTTTATCGCATCGGTCATCATAGAGCTTGAAGCCGTTGAAATCGCACAACCATCTCCTTGGAAAGAGACATCAGTAATGATGCCATTCTCAATATTGACATACACTTCAATCTGATCCCCACACAGCGGATTATAGCCTTCTGCATGATGGGTACACGGATCAATCACACGGAAATTTCGAGGATTTCGATTGTGATCTAGAATCATCTCTTGATAGAGCTCTCTGATATCAAAACTCATGATAATTTTACCAACCTTAAATAGCACTAAATTCGTACTGATTATAACGGAACATCAACTTATTTACGAGTATTGATTCTAATAACGCTGAAAATCTTGTAACACACTGATCCTTTATTCTTCTTACTGAACGCGCCCTTCTCCTTGAGTTTCTTAAGAAAATACGGCCATCTCCCCCCTATTTTTATCCGCACACTTGTTCTCGCAAAAAATTCCCCATTGGCTATTTTTCTGTTTTATGAGAAAATCGACTATTAAATTCGAAATAACTAACGAAATTTCCTTAGAATTTCACGAACAACGAATGCTATATCAGAATAAACAAAAAGGATGGTTACTGAATGAACTGGTTTGAACGTATAATTCCAATGATCCGTACCCAAAAAAAGGGTAACTCAGTTCCAGAAGGTGTATGGGCAAAATGTCGTTCTTGTGATGCCATTCTCTATCAACAAGAACTCGCAGCAAACCTTCAAGTCTGCCCCAAATGTGATGCTCATATGCGCATTGATGCACGCACACGACTAATGACTTTCTTAGATGAAAACTCAGCGGTAGAAATGGGATCGGAGATCGAGTCTGTCGACTTCCTTAACTTCCGTGACAGCCGTCGCTACCGTGATCGTTTAGCTGATGCACAAAAAGCAACTGGCGAGACAGAGACTTTAATTGCGATGCACGGGACACTCAAAGGAATGGAGATCTCTGCGGCATCATTTAACTTTAACTTCATGGGTGGATCCATGGGATCAGTTGCTGGGGAGCGTTTTATTCGCGCTGTCAATTACAGCTTAGAAAATAACTGCCCACTCGTGGCATTCATGACCAGTGGTGGCGCTCGAATGCAGGAAGGTTTAACCTCTCTCATGCAGATGGCAAAGACTTCAGCTGGGATTGCCAAACTCAATGATCGTGGAATACCCTTTATCTCTGTACTTACAGACCCAACATTTGGTGGAGTTTCAGCGAGTTTAGCAATGCTTGGCGATATCAATATCGCAGAGCCCCATGCTTTAATTGGCTTTGCAGGTCCTCGCGTTATCGAACAGACGGTTCGTGAAAAATTACCAGAAGGCTTTCAACGTTCAGAATTCCTCCTTGAAAAAGGGGCTATTGATATGATCGTTGACCGTCGTCATCTTCGTAATGAGATTGCGAGTTTGCTCGCAAAATTGACCCATCAAGGTCAACCTTTAGATGAGGTTTGCTAACCCTTTCTAATTTGCTATGACACTATCAAGAGATGAATATGGCTTCTGAACGCTCCCTTCAATCGTGGCTAACTTACTTAGAAGCCATTCACCCTCTCTCAATGGATTTCAAACTCGCTCGTATCATTAAAGTATACGAGCGTTTGAGTCTTACCCCTATTGCCCCGCTCGTTATTACCGTAGCAGGAACCAATGGTAAGGGGTCCACATCCACCACCATCGCGAATCTCTATAAAGCTCATGACTTTAAGGTCGGACTTTTTACCTCGCCACATATCAATCGCTTTAATGAACGAATCAGGATTGATCTTGAAGAGGTTTCTGACGCTGAAGTGATTGAAGCTTTCGCTGCGATTGAAGCCGCAAGAGATGAGATCACGTTAACTTACTTTGAATTTGCAACACTTGCTGCCTTTTATCTCTTTAAGAAAAATGCCGTGGATGTCGCAGTGTTAGAAGTCGGTTTAGGCGGTAGATTAGATTCTACAAATATTGTCGATGCTCAAATCGCCGTAATCACCCCGATTAGTATCGACCATACAGCACAATTGGGCAACACCATTACCGCCATTGCCGGCGAGAAAGCGGGGATTATTAAGCGTCACTCGAAAGTTGTCACAGCAGAGTCAACACCTAATCCCGCCATTTTAGAAAAAGCAGAGATCGAGCATGCAAAAATTTATGTCAATGGCTCAGCATACCATTACGAAATTCTCAAGCATGGGATGTTTACCTATCAATTCCAAGAAGCTCAGCCTCTGATATTGCCAGAACCTAATCTTTTAGGAAAACATCAGTATCAAAATGCAGCTGCAGCGATGACTGCGCTCTATCTCTCTGGAACTCATGTCACTGAAGAGAAGGTCATTCAAGGCTTAAAAAACGTTCAACTAGAAGGTAGATTCCAAGCATTAACTCGCGAAAATTCTCCAAAAGTATTTTTAGATGTAACGCATAACCCACAAGGGGCGACTGTCTTAAAAGATTTAGTCGATGAAATCGTTGCAAAAAGCCCTCAAAAGCCAACCGTTACTGCGCTTTTAGGCATGTTAAAAGATAAAGATGAACAGTTACTTGTGCAGACCTTACAGGAAAGCGTTGATCAATGGATCACCGCGCCAATACTTGATGAGCGAGGACAAAGCGCAGAAATTTTACGTGATAAAATCACGACTATTTTAAAAAAAGCGCCCCTCGCATCGCACTCTATTCCTGAAGGCTGCGAGCTAGCCTTATCTTACAGCAAGCCTCATGATATTATTATTGTATTCGGATCCTTTCACATGATGGCAGAAAGCCTCAACTGGTTTAAAGAGAATCAATATGTCTAATACCCAATCAAAACCTATTTTACAACGAGCGGTAGGAGCTATCTTTCTCTTAGCGCTCATCGCACTGGTTGCAATTTTACTGCTCCAGCCTTCTGATCGCTTGCCGGACTCTACTGCAAAAAATAGTAAACCCCAGCAACCGACAATTAGTATTACCGCCCATGATCAAAATAAATCTCCTGCATCTCCTGATCAGTCAGGTCCTGCCCTAGTGCTGGAAAGCGTTACAGGTACACAATATCCAGAGCCAGGAACGATTGCAGAACCGGTAGAAGTCATTAGTGAAGATCTTTGGCAAAGTGTTGAACAAACTGCCGGCAATCACAATAAACCAGCAAATTCCGCACCCACTGCAAGCCGTGAAAAACCGACGTCAACAGCGAATAGTAACATCCCTAAAGATCGTCCTAAAGCTGAGACAAAACCTAAAGCTGAGACAGCAAAACCCGTCGTAACAACGCCGAAACTAGAGTTAATTGCCGATAGCGAAAAATCTCCCTCGACCTCAAAACCTGCGCCCTCGGTAAACTCAAAGCCAAGCAGCAACGGTAACTGGTATGTGCAAGTGGGGGCTTTTGGAAACACCGCAAACGCACAAAAGCTAGTTAATCAGTACAAACAACAGGGATACAATGTTCGTATTCAAAAAGATAAGAATCTCAATCGCGTTCAAATCGGTCCTTTTGCCACTAAAAAAGAGGCTGAGCAAATTCAAAGTAAAACCAAAACTCAATCGATCAATCCCGCGGTGATTCATCTCCCGTAATCTCACTTATTAATTTTTAGGAGCTCGTTATCGTGGATATTTCTACAATTATTGATGCTGTTATTATTGCGATTATCGCAATTTCTGTAATCGTGGCATTCTTCAGAGGTTTTATCTCAGAAGCCCTGTCACTAGTTGTTTGGATTGTCGCCTTTATGGGCGCTGTAATGTACTACCAAGATGTGGGAAAAATGCTCCCCAATATCTTCGGAGGGAGCGTCGGCGCCTTAAATAATGAAGACTCAATTTTCAGCGATATTATCAGCTTTGCGATCACCTTTATTGGCCTCTTAATTCTTCTTGGTCTTGTGAATCTTTTCATTACCTTTATCTTAAGACGCCTGAGTATCTCTTGGCCTGATCGTCTTCTTGGCGCCATTTTTGGACTCCTTCGCGGGATGTTTATCGTCGCGATTATCTCTCTTTTCGTGGTAGAATCCCCCCTTAAAGAGACGGAATACTGGTCAAATGCAAAACTGAGTAACATGGCAGCATCATGGGCTGACACGCTCTCCTCTTTTATTCCTAAGAACTTCTTAGAGAGCATTAATACTGCCGTAGTTGACCCCGCTAAAGACTCCATTCAACAAAACTCAACCAACTTAAAACAACAAGCGGTGGATGCTGTGATGGAACAAATTAGCAGACCTAACAGTGAGATTATTTTAAAATCAAGTGATGCGGCAACTTCACAACCCCGCAATGAGGCAATAAGTCATGAGTAATGTTTCGAACGAAGAAATTCAAAAATTTAACGATCAGGATTGGTGGAATAGCGAGGGTGATCTTAAAACGCTCCATGATATTAATCCAACCCGTTTTGAATTTATGGAAGACTGCGTCGATTTAGCAGGTAAAAAAGCCTTAGATATCGGTTGTGGTGGAGGTATTATTGCCGAAGGGTTAGCCCATCGACACGCAACTGTTTCAGGAATCGATATGGCACCTAATGCCATTGAAGTGGCCAGACAGCATGCCCAAGAAAACCATCTCAACATCGACTATCAAGTGGTCACCGCAGAAGTATTTTCAGAGACCCACCCAGAGACATTTGAAGTAATTACTTGCCTAGAAATGCTAGAGCATGTTCCTACGCCTAGTTCTGTCATTAAGGCTGCAAGTGAGATGCTTAAACCCGGAGGTCATATCTTTTTCTCCACAATTAACCGCACATTTAAAGCCAAGAGCTTAGCCGTTTTTGCCGCAGAAAACATCCTTCGGATCGTCCCTAAAGGAACACATGATTATCATAAATTTATCACGCCATTAGAGCTTTATGAAATGTGTGAAGCTTACGGTTTATCAGTGAAAAAAATTCAAGGAATGAGTTATAACCCCTTTAATCGCGTAGCAGGATTAACTGATGATGTCAGTATGAACTACCTCGTTTACGCAACAAAAGAGCAATAAAGATTACGCTCATCCTTAAAGCGTATTCATCAACGATCAGAGCGACATAAAGAAGATAAATATCATCTTTGTGCGAAGCTATTCATTAAAAAAGGATCATCGAACAATGACAAAACCTTTAGATGGAAAAGTAATTTTAGTGACAGGCGCCTCAGGTGCCATTGGTAAAGAATCAGCGCTTCGTTTAGCCGATTTAGGCGCCACTATTATCTTAATGGGCCGTAAAGAAGAGAAACTCAATCCTATTTATGACATTATTGTTAACCGAGGGGGCGCTGAACCCGCAATTGTCCCAATGGACTTCTTAAAAGTCGAAGATCTTGATTATTACAATTTGGCACAGAATATTGCGGCGGAGTTTGGTCGGTTAGATGGGATTGTACATGCTGCAATTAACCTTGGTTACCTCACTCCCCTAGCCCATACAAATCCTGAAAAGTGGCACCACGGTTTGCAGATCACGCTCAATGCTCCCTACTTTTTAACTCATGCAATGCTTCCACTACTTGATCAGTCGGAGCGCGCATCTGTCATCTTTTTTGCCCATGATGAAGTTGCACATGGCGAAAAAGCTTATTGGGGGAGTTATGCGGTTGCTAAAGCGGGCTTAATGACCTTGATGAAAACTTTTTCACTTGAAAATGAATCAGAAGGTAAAATAGCCTTTAATGCCATTGACCCCATCTGTATCAACTCATCATTAAGAATGAGCGTGATGCCGGAAGGTTCTCCTGATGCAAGAGAGCTTCGTAAGGTTATTGACCTTGTATGGAAACTCAATAATCCTACGGAAGCTTTTGTAACTGGGGCAATATTGACGGTCGACGAATAATCCAAATCATTCGTATACTCAATTTACTATTAAGAGGAGCACAGCACATGACACAGACTCACTCTCTCAAAAAAGCGGCACAATTAATCGTAGCCGCTTTCTCTTTTTCAGCGATCTCACTCAGCTTTGCTGCACCAGAGATCACCTCTATCGACAATACTCATGAAGCTATTTTAAATAATGGTTTAAAAGTTGTAGTTCGAGAAGATCATCGTTCCCCCGTTGTAACGGCAATGGTCTGGTATAAAGTAGGATCTGTTGATGAACCTAGAGGGTTAGGGGGTATCTCACACATGCTTGAGCATATGATGTTTAAAGGAACAGATACGCTAGGCCCTAATGAGCATTCCACGATTATTGCGAATTTAGGTGGACGAGATAATGCATTTACTTCTACTGATTACACCGGTTATTTTGAAAATTTGCCGGCATGGGAACTAGAGACTGCACTAAAACTTGAAGCAGACCGCATGCAAAACCTCGAACTTCGCGAAGCAGACTTTATACCAGAGCGTTTAGTGGTTGCGGAAGAACGTCGTCAAAGAACCGATAGTAATCCTCAAGCAAAACTCTACGAAGCCTTCAATGCCAATATGTTTACCACGAGTGCTTATCGTAATCCCATTATCGGCTGGATGCCTGAAATTGACTCATGGGAACTCTCAGACTTACAACAGTGGTATGCCCAATTTTACGCGCCTAACAATGCAACTGTCGTCATCGTCGGAGATGTCGAGCCGACTAAAACGATTAACATGGTAGAACAATACTTTGGATCGATCCCCAGTAGCGATAATATCGTGCGCCCTCATAACTTCGAGGTAGCTCAAGAAGGCGAGAAACGTATTGACCTCTCAACGCCAGCAAATTTACCTGTTCTTTTTATGGGTTATAAAGTCCCTAGTGTTAATGAGATAGAAGAAGGCTCAACAGATGCGGCAACACTGCTCTTAACCTCTATTTTGCTTGATGGCACAAACTCTTCTAGACTTAGTAGAAATATGGTGCGAGACCAACAAATTGCCCTACAAGCGGGAAGTTTTTACAATTATGGTGCTCGTTATATAACCCCATTCGTCTTTGTAGGGGTTCCCGCAGAAAATAGTTCTTTATCAGAACTTGAGGAAGCCTTCAAAAAAGAGATCCTTAACCTCCAAACGACACCTGTTTCTCAAGAAGAATTAGATCGTATTATTGGTTTATATGAAGCAGGTAACATCTATGCAAAAGATTCTGTCTATGCTCAAGCAATGCTCATAGGTCAATCTGAGACCACAGGTGAGGGCTGGCAAAATGCCGAGAACCGTGTTGAGCTATTAAAGAACGTCACTCCACAAATGATTCAAGACGCGGCAAATCGATATTTCCAAGATGACCTTTTAACCGTAGCAACATTGCATCCGATCACACAAGATGCCATAACTGTCGAATCTCAAGAGTCAATCGAAGCCGATACTGCAGAATAACAGGAGAAAACCATGAAAAATTTACTCGCGGGAATTCTCGCAACCTCCGCTTTCTTAGTAGGATTTACTGCCAATGCAACATCACAAATAGAGACATGGAATACCAAAGAAGGTGCTTCGGTCTATTTTTTACATGCCCCTGAAATCCCGATCATGGATATGATCGTTTCTCTAGATGCTGGCAGCTTACGAGAGGGGCAACAATATGGCTTAGCGAGCATGACCGCTAACATGATGACTAAAGGTACTCAAGATCTTAATGAAGAAGCATTTCTCACAAAATTAGATGATCTCCAGAGCGCCATTGATGCGAATGCGTCAATAACAAGCACGTCACTCTCTCTACGATCATTAACAAAACCTGAGTTATTAACACCTTCTCTCGATCTTTTTTATGAAGTTTTAACAACCCCGGCTTTTAACGAAAATGTCTTTGAAAGAGAGCGCACACAAGCCATTGATGGACAGAAAGCGATTTTAGATAATCCTGGAAAAATTGCCAACGAGCTCTATTATGAAACGCTCTACCCCAATACCGTTATCGGGGCGACAGCAAAAATGTTAGAGAGTTCTTTAAAAAAACTCTCAGTCAAAGACCTTCAAGATTTTCGTAAACAATACTACCAAGCTCATAATGCTAAAATTGTATTTGTAGGTGATCTGTCGAAAGAGGATGCAAAATCCATTGCTAATCAAGTCAGCGCGCTTCTTGGAAAAGGGAGTCCCTTACCAGAATTACCAAAAATTAAATCTGTAACTAGCCATAAGATTGTGGAACAATATTTCAATAGCCCACAAACACAAGTCATCATGGGACAACCTGCTATTGACCGTTTTAATGAGGATTACCTCCCTTTAATGGTCGGAAACCACCTTTTAGGAGGGAGCGGATTAACCTCTATTCTCATGACGAACATCCGTGAAAAAGATGGCTTAACTTACGGTATCTACAGCTACTTTTCTGCTGGCATCTATCAAGGTCCTTTCACGGTCAGTTTCTCTACTAAAAATGAGAGTGTCGAAGAAGCGATCGAAAAAAGCAAAGCCGTCATCACTCAATTCATTGAAGAAGGCCCTGAAGCAGAAGCTCTTCAACGCGCTAAAAATAATTTTCTCGGGTCTTTAGTTCTCGACATGAACAGCAATGCTAAACTCGCGACAGCAATCTTAGGACTCGCAGCTTACGATCTTCCCCTCGATTATTACGAGACCTTACCAGAGAAAGTCAAAGCAATAACCCCTGAAGAGATACAAGCGGCATTTAAACGACATGTCAACCCCAAGGAGATGGCAACCATCATTGTTGGGGGCGTTGTTCCGTCACAAAAAAGCCAACAACACCCCTAAAACAGATATAAAATCAACAAAATAGCGTATTTATAAAAGAGATAAGGGCTATCCAAAGTTGTTCACAGTTGCTGTGGATAAGTTTTGGGATAGCCCTATTACATTGTCTACAACCCTCATAAGAATGGGCATCTTTAACTTTGATCAAAAATAACTCAGCACTTTTTTCGACATTCCTCTATATTGATAGATCCCGCTCTAAAAAAATGATCTTCTCTCTTCGTATTTGTAAATATTCTTTACAGCCGATAATTGCTAGTCGCAACAAGATCTTTACCTTATCATTCCCCCTCTTTTATTTTAGTTGCTTTTCAACCTTTCAAAAGAATTTTCGAAATAAGTCTAAAAACAACTACAATATTCTATCTGCAATTAATGATATTATTGAGCGCTATCCTGATGATGTTCCATCACCTCCCTGATCAAGATGATATTTTAAGTATAAAACAGTATGAATAGAGAGAGCATTACCCAATTTTTCGCCGAAGGCGGTAATCTTAGTCAAGCGATTGAGGGTTATCAGCCTCGCGATGAACAGATTATGATGGCTGAAGCAATCGCAAAAGCCGTGGAAGAGCACGATACGTTAATTGTCGAAGCAGGAACCGGAACCGGAAAGACCTTTGCTTATCTTGTCCCGGCACTACTATCAAAGCGTAAAACATTGGTATCTACGGGGACAAAGCACCTTCAAGACCAGCTCTTTGAAAAAGATATCCCCCTTCTCCAAAAACTCATTAAACACCCTATTTCAACCGCGCTCCTTAAAGGTCGATCCAACTATCTTTGTCTCTATCGTACAAAAACTTTACGCGCGCGCGGTCGTTTTGAGAATAAAAAACAGGTAGAACAATTCTTTAGGATCGAGCGCTTTGCAGGACAAGATGCAGATGGTGATATCACACAGCTCTCTGGTATTACCGAAACAGAGCTCTGGCCACAAGTTACCTCAACAACGGAAAACTGTTTGCATAACGAATGTCCCGATTTTGAAGAGTGTTTTGTTTTTAAAGCACGGAAAAAAGCGATGGACTCTGATATCGTCGTGATCAATCATCATTTACTCTGTGCTGATTTAGCGCTGAAGCAAGATGGATTTGGGGAGATATTACCCGAAGCTGAAATCATTATTATTGATGAGGCGCACCAGCTTGCTGAAACTGCTGGGCTCTTCTTTAGCACTCAACTATCGACCAAACAGTTTCACGACTGGATTGATGATCTTAATAAAGCCATTGCCGTGGAAGCTGCTGATTTCAGTGGCCATGACACCGCTGCTGATGCCTTATTTAAAGCCCTCACCGATCTAAGAAAAGCACTTCCCCAATATAATCAGCGTTATGCCCTTTCGGAATTTGAAGAAAACCCTATTATTACTGGGTTATTTCAAGAAATATATGATATCGCAAAAACCATTCTTTCCATTGTGGACCCTCTAAAAATACGGGCACAGATCTTCATGAAACTGATTGAAAGACTTGAAGAGATCGTTGTGACATGGAAAATTCTTCTATTAAGTGATAAAACACCCGATTCCGTTAATGCGATCAATTGGCTCGAGACTTATACGTTCAATATCACATTCCATTCAACCCCCCTCGATATTTCTGAACAGTTTCGTAAAAATAGCGGCTCTCTCAATGCTAGCTGGATTTTTACCTCTGCAACTTTAGCCGTCAAAGATGATTTTAGTTATTTCTGTCGTCCATTAGGTTTATCGAAGAAAAACACTTTAAAACTTGATAGCCCTTTTGATTATCCTCGCACGTCTCTACTCTATCACCCAGATCATCTACCGCTTCCTAGTGATCCAAAATTTTTACCTGAAATGATTGATGCGGTATTACCTGTGATCGATATTGCTAAGGGTCGTAGTTTTATTCTATTTACTAGTTACCGCGCCCTTAATGAAGCTAAAGAGCTGCTAAAGAAAAAAACAGACTACCCTCTCTTTGTTCAAGGGGATATGCCAAAAATGCAACTGATTGAAGCTTTCAAAGAATCTGGTAACGGCATTCTTCTTGGCACAATGAGCTTTTGGGAAGGTGTCGATGTCAAAGGCGACGCCCTCTCTTGTGTGATTATTGAAAAATTTCCATTCTCATCTCCGGGGGATCCGATTGAACAAGCAAAAATGGATCTCATTCGGGAACAAGGTTACGATCCTTTTAGCACTTACCAGTTACCCAAAGCAATCATTGCCTTAAAACAAGGTGTCGGGCGCTTAATTCGAGATCACGATGATTATGGTGTCCTTGTCATTGCCGATACAAGACTATCGAAAAGCCGCTATGGAAAGCGATTTTTAGATAGTCTACCGCCCATGACAAAAACCTTAAAAGCTGAACGTATCGCACGTTTTTTTGACTACATGGAAAATAAACGAGAAACTAGCTCATAAATTTTTCCCTCATCTGAGATTTTAAAAATGGATATCACCCTTTTAGGTTACCTTTTAATTGGTGCAAGCTATCTTATTGGCTCACTCTCATCGGCCATTATTCTTTGTAAAATTGCTGGACTCCCTGACCCAAGAACAGAGGGATCAGGAAATCCCGGTGCCACCAACGTCATGCGTATTGGTGGTAAGAAACTTGCCGCATTAACGCTCGTAGGCGATCTTTTAAAGGGCTTAATCCCTGTTATTACCGCATGGTTACTACAACAATCACCTTTAACGGTTTCACTCGTGGCCATTGCGGCATTTTTAGGTCACCTCTTTCCCATATTCTTTGGCTTTAAAGGGGGAAAAGGTGTTGCTACAGCCTTGGGAGCTATTTTAGGATTAAATTACCTCGTGGCATTATGCGCCTTAGGAATATGGATTATAATCTTTGCTCTTACAAGAATATCATCTTTATCAGCCCTTATCGCAGCCGTTTCGGCACCATTATTCCTCTATCTCTTCAATGCGTCTAGCGAAATAGTTTGGGCGGTCATCTTGATGGATATTCTCTTAATTTATCGCCACAAAGGTAATATTCAGAGATTACTAAAGGGTGAAGAAGGTAAATTAAAGTCTAAAAAATAGTCCGTATCTTGGGACTACCTTATGAACAAGGTAGCCCCTCTTATAAAGGATCTCAAGGAACTCTCCTTCGAGATCTTTTTTATTCATTAGTCAGTATCATTTATCACACATTCAAGTTATCAGACTTATTGGTATTTTCTCGCAATACGCTATAAATCATTTCGAGAATCCGCTATAATAAGTCCTATTTAAAATTCCTATTTTAAGGGCATCATGAAAGAACGTTTACAAAAAGTTTTAGCGAATCTAGGATTAGGTTCACGCCGAGAAATCGAAGGTTGGATTAGCGAAGGTCGCATTAAGGTTGATGGCGAAGTCGCTGAGCTCGGGTGCCAAGTGGATGGAACTGAAACAGTTCTCCTCGATGGCCGCCGTGTTTCTATAGAAAGCGGCGAACAAGAACGTCGTGTCCTCGTATATTATAAGCCGGAAGGAGAAATTACGACGCGCCATGATCCTGAAGGTCGCCCCACTATTTTCGATAGTCTTCCACGCATCAATGATGGCCGTTGGATTACTGTCGGTCGTTTAGATATTAATACGCAAGGACTTCTCCTCGTCACAAATGATGGCGAACTTGCACATCGTCTGATGCACCCATCACATGAATTAGAGCGTGAGTACGCTGTTCGTGTCATCGGTGAATTTACAGATGAGATGGCCGAAAATATGAAAAATGGTATCGAGTTTGAAGATGGCCTCTCAAAATTTGAAGAGATTCTCTGGTCTGGTGGTACGGGCGCAAACTTCTGGTATCACGTGACAGTTAAGGGCGGTAAAAACCGTGAAGTTCGCCGTCTTTGGGAATCCCAAGGACTAATGGTTTCGCGTCTTATCCGTATCCGCTACGGAAATGTAGAACTTCCAAAAGGCTTGCGCGAAGGTCAATTCATCGATATTGATCCAGAAGTCTTAAAAGAACTCGTGGAATCTGTCGGCCTTGAGCATCGTCATGTCACTCTTGATGAAAAAACAGAACGCCAACGTTCAAAAGCACGCCGTATTGGTGGAAATCAACTCGATCGTCGTCGAGAATTAACACGTGATCATCGCTCTGCGGGCTCTCAGGATGAGCGTCGACATAACAGCGATCGCCCATTCAGCCGCGACAAAAACCGTGGCGAAGGTCGCTCATTCAGCCGTGATAATAACCGTGGCGAAGGTCGTTCATTCAACCGCGATAATAACCGTGGCGAAGGTCGTTCATTCAACCGCGATAATAACCGTGGCGAAGGTCGCTCATTTAACCGCGACAATAACCGTGGCGAAGGTCGCTCATTCAGCCGTGATAATAACCGTGGTGAAGGTCGTTCATTCGATCGCGATAATAACCGTGGCGAAGGTCGTTCATTCAACCGCGACAATAACCGTGGCGAAGGTCGCTCATTCAGCCGTGATAATAACCGTGGCGAAGGTCGTAACTTTGGCTCACAGGATTCTCGTCGCCATGACCGCGATGAAAAACGATCATTCAATCGTGAAGAACGCTTTTCACCAAAAAGATCACGCGACTAACCTTTATCATTGAGTCCTCATATAAAGATCTTTTGCCTGCGCAAGAGGTCTTTATTTGTTTTACTGGAAACAGTTTTATCTTAAGCCTCAAACAGAGGGATAAAATTGAGTAAAGGACTTGTTAAAAATAAAATTTCGTCAATCATTGTATAATCCTCTATTCAAATGAACGAATCACTACAACCCACATTCATGGATCTATTACTAAAGGAATACAGTTTATGGCCGCTCCATTAGCGTTAAAAATTACTGATCTCAAGAAACAGTATCGAAACGGTAAAGTTGCCCTAAAAGGCATTAACCTTGAAGTTAAAGAGGGGGATTTTTTTGCCCTTCTCGGCCCTAATGGTGCCGGAAAATCAACGACGATCGGAATTATTACCGATCTCGTAGAGCCGACCTCTGGCAGCGTTGAAGTATTTGGAATTGATACTAAAAAAAACAAGAACTTGGCAAAATCAATGATCGGCTTGGTCCCTCAAGAATTCAACTTCAATCCTTTTGAGCCATGTGAGGAGATTGTGATTAACCAAGCGGGTTATCTGGGTATTCCCCGTGCGGAAGCAAAGAAAAGAACAGCAGAGCTACTTGCATTATTAGATCTGACGGATAAAGCAAAAGTGATGGCGCGAGAGCTTTCAGGAGGCATGAAGCGTAGATTAATGATCGCTCGAGCACTTGTTCACAACCCAAAACTTCTTATTCTTGATGAGCCTACTGCCGGCGTTGATATTGAGATTCGCCGTCAAACCTGGGAGCTCATGCAAAAAGTGAATGCCGCAGGAACCACTATCATCTTGACGACTCACTATCTTGAAGAAGCTGAACAGATGTGTAAAAACATCGCGATTATCAACCATGGCGAAATCGTTCAACAAAGCACAATGAGTGCTCTACTGAGGGAGTTGCAATCAGAATCCTTTATTCTAGATCTCAGCACACCGGTTAAAGACCTTCCTATTATCAACGGAATATCTCTAAAACTCATTGATTCCATGACATTAGAAGCCGAGATTACAAAACCCTATACCATTAATGATCTTTTTATAGGTTTAAATACTAAAAACATTAAAATTGATACGATGCGTAATAAAGCAAATCGCTTAGAAGAGCTCTTTCTTCGCATTACAAGTAAACCTCTCGACACTCACAACCTTGAAGGAGCAAAAAATGAGTAATCGCGCTTATTGGATTGCCTTTTATACAATTATTACAAAAGAGATCTATCGTTTTGTCCGGATCTGGCCACAAACATTACTCCCTCCTCTTATTACCACTATTCTCTATTTCCTTATTTTCGGAAAAGTAGTAGGAGAACGTGTCGGAAGTATGGATGGCGTTAGTTACGCGCAGTTTATTGCACCGGGACTGATTATGATGACGGTGATTAGCAATAGCTACTCTAACGTGGTCTCCTCATTTTTTAGCGCTAAATATAGTCACCACATTGAAGAGATGCTAGTTGCTCCAGTTCCTAATCTCGTCATTATTGCAGGCTACGTCATGGGTGGTGTTGCTCGAGGGTTAGCCGTAGGAGGAATCGTGACGATTGTCGCGCTCTTCTTTATTGATATGCAGATAGATAATGTCGCATTGATGATTTTAATCTTCCTTTTAACATCGCTTGTCTTCTCTCTTGCCGGACTAATTAATGCCATCTTTGCAAGAAGCTTCGATGATATTTCTATTATTCCGACCTTTATTTTAACGCCCTTGACCTATCTCGGTGGTGTATTCTACTCCGTCTCTCTTCTGCCGGGATTTTGGCAAAATATCTCCTATTTCAATCCCGTACTCTATATGGTAAGTGCTTTCCGCTATAGTATTTTAGGGGTATCGGATATTAACATTTGGACGGCTATTATCCTTCTTTTAGGATTCTTTATAGTCTTATTCTCGGTAGCTTACTATCTTTTAAATAAAGGCATTGGCTTAAAATCCTAACTTTAAGTGCTTCTTATAAAAGATCTTTCGATAAGAAGCATCGAATATTTTATAAAAAAGCAGTATGATATGAACAATATTCAAATATATTCATAGTGTGAGTAAAAAAGGTACTCAAAAACTCTTTATAAATTAATAACCTACAACTTATAAAGTCCATAGGCTATATATCACTTATTTCTAGAAAGCAGATCATAATGGCTTCTAGAAACTTCTTCTTTCAATCGGTAGATATTTGAAAAAAGAATCTTGATAACCATAAAGAATAAAGTCTTCTAATCCTTCTACGGATAATAGAAATACAAGGACTTTAGTCACTTAGAAAATATAACACTGAGAAACTGAAAAACTGAGAAAATATAGATGAAATACTTTCGATTATTAGGCACCTTATTATTAGCAGGAACCATTACTGCTTGTGCTGGAAATCCGCCCAATCCTTACGATCCTTATGAGGGGTATAACCGCCCTACCTATGCGTTTAATACCGCTTTTGATAATGCGATCTCAAAACCCGTGGCAAAAGGTTATGTCAAAGTTGTCCCTAAAACGGTGAGAAAAGGCGTTTCTAACTCTTTAAGTAACCTTGGCGATACGCACAATGCTGTCGTTCACGTGACACAAGGAGAATTCCTATCTGCATTAGAAAGTCTGCATCGCTTTGTCTTTAACTCAACCTTTGGCTTACTTGGATTTGTCGATCTTACCGAAAGCTTTAATTTACCGCCCAAGAAAATTAATGATATGGGAACGACCTACGCTAAAATGGGATGGGCTAATAGTAACTATTTCGTCATTCCCTTTATCGGTCCTTCAACATCACGTGACACCGTTGGTGTTGTGAGCGATGTCTTTGTGAATCCCGCAACTTATGCCTTTAATGATTGGCAAGCACTTGGACTTTATACCGTCGGTCTTGTCAATCTTCGCAGTGAGTTATTAGATGTGGATTCTGTCACAAAATCTGCTGCTCTAGATCCCTATGTTTTCCAGCGTGAAGCTTACTTACAATATCGTAATCAAGTACTCAAAAACCGCGGTGTAAAGTATATTCGCTCAGCACATGAAAGAGAAGATAACTTCGATGATTATGACGATGAAGATGCAGGGTTATCAATTGCCGAACTTGCTCGTCAGAGAAATCAATAATTTTTATTTAAAGCTGATGATATAGCTTTAGAAAATAACGGAGGCGTTTAGTCAATAGATTAAGCGCCTTTGATCTTTTAGCAATTTTATAAAAGGACCGAGAGCCAATGCGCCGTTTTTTAAACCAACCGTTAATGATTGGTGAAGAAATTACCCTTCAAGATGAAGACTATAACTATATTGCTCGTGTTTTAAGAAGCCGTGAAAATGATCCTATTACATTATTCAATGGAGAAGGTGGAGAGTATCACGGACACATTGTGGATATTGCCAAACGTCATCTGACGGTTAAACTTAAAAAATATAATCCTATTGATCGTACTAGTAGCCTCAAAATTCACCTGCTTCAATCTCTCGCAAAAGGTGAAAAAATGGAATTAGTCCTACAAAAAAGCACAGAACTTGGTGTGACCTCCATCACGCCATTAGCAACAACGCGCAGCGTGATGCATCTCAAAAAAGATCAAACCGACAAGCGCTTAGAACGCTGGAATAACATCATTACATCTGCCTGCGAACAGTGCGAACTCAATATTCCCCCGATACTTTACGAGCCGATTTCTCTTGAAAACTGGATTCAGGAGATTTTACCAACCTACAATACAACACTCATCACATTAGCACCGACCGCAGAACACTCTTTAGGAAGTTTTTTAAAAGCGTTGCCACAGTCACAAAATCTTGGTGCGAAATCTTTACAACAAGCCCCCGAACACTCTTTTACCATTGTCATCGGTCCTGAGGGTGGACTGACGGAGGAAGAGATTACAGCCTTACAAAATGCCGGCGCACAAAGTGTCTCCTTAGGCCAAAGAATATTACGAACTGAAACCGCTGCACTATCCGTTATCTCAACACTTCAAGGATTATTGGGCGACTGGTCCACAGAAACAGAAATCCCCTTTGAAGATTAGCAAACAAGATTCACAAAAAATCAACGGGAAGGATCCATCTCATCCTTCCCGTTAAGCTCTCTACTCTCCTATAAAGAGCCCCAATAATCGATATCTCTCACATTAAGGAATTCTATTTTCCCTTCACCTCAAAATGCTTTATGCTGAGGCTTTACACAGATAAAATCATCAAGAAAAATAGCATTACCTAAAAAACATTTCGCTTTCGAGGAAGTTTATGAATAAGACCCCAAGAATTATCTTTATAATGGATCCCATCGAATCCCTACTTGCCAAAAAAGATACGACGATTGGCATGATGATGGGGGCCGCTAGTCTCAATCTCCCGATCTACTACACGCAACAAGAAGAGATCTATTTATTAGAGGGGATCGTCCAGACAACAGCAAGCGAAGTTACCCTCAATACTACAGGGGATAACAAATTAGCGGATTTTGATGATTGGTATTCATTAAAACCTGCGGAAAACCTTGTATTTGGTCCTAATGATATTGTGTTACAGCGGAAAGATCCGCCCTTTAACATGCACTATATTCACACGACCTATCTCTTGGAGTTAATGGAAAAACAGGGATCTCTCATTTGTAATCGTCCAGATTCCCTTCGCGATTGTAATGAAAAAATGTTCACCACTTGGTTCCCCGAGCTCTGCCCTCCGACACTTGTCACGAGCCAAAGTCATCATATTAAAGCCTTTATTGAGAAGCACCACGATACCATCGTTAAACCTCTTGATGGCATGGGAGGAAGTTCTATTTTCAGAGTCGCGGAAAAAGATCCGAATCTTAACGTTATTCTCGAAACACTCACCGAACACAATACAACCTCTATTATGGTACAACGTTATATTCCAGAGATTAGCAAAGGGGATAAACGCATTATTCTTATCAATGGCAAACCAGCTCCCTACCTACTTGCTCGGGTTCCTGCCGCAAATGAAACCCGAGGAAACTTAGCCGCTGGAGCGACAGGTATTGTGCAGGCTCTTTCAGAGAATGACCTGCGTATTTGTAAAGCCCTAGGCCCTGAGCTTGTCAAGCGAGGGCTCTACTTTGTCGGGCTAGATGTCATCGGGGATTATTTAACAGAAATTAATGTCACAAGTCCTACCGGGATTCGCCAAATTGATGATGAAACAGGGACTTTTTTAGGGCGCGATATTATTGAAGCGCTACTGACAAAATGGCGTCACCAAGCTTAATCCCATAGAGACCATTCACATCATTGGGAGATTTAAAATTTTATAGCAATAGGATTTTAAATCTCTTCTTTTGATCTTTTTCTCCCATAATAGGGGCTTTTTCAGGAGTTTTTGATGTCACTTCATATCGACAACCTTCTTCATCGTCTAGAGACCTTAGTTAATACCCCCTCTCCTTCAGGATTTACAACACAGGCACTTCGTTATATCGAAAAAGAACTGACAGCAATCGGATTGCCCATTATCAGAACGCATAAGGGAGCGATTATTACTAAAATTGAAGGGGAAAATTCGACAAGATCGAGACTTCTAACAGCACATGTTGATACCCTCGGAGCGATGGTAAAAGAAGTTAAAGCAGATGGTCGTTTAAAGCTCACCAAAATCGGCGGTTTTAATTGGAATGCAGTTGAAGGAGAGTATTGTCAAGTCCATACGCGCAGTGGAAAAACATTCTCTGGAACAATCTTAATGCATGAAACTTCTGTGCATGTTTACCGCGATTCCGGCGAACTTCCGAGAGATGATGCGCATATTGAAGTTCGCCTCGACGAAAAGAGTCTATCAGCAGCAGACACACTCGCTCTCGGCATTCATGCCGGCGACTTTGTCTCATTCAATCCTCGATTTCACTATACCGATAACGGATTTATTAAATCTCGGCACTTAGACGATAAAGCCAGTGTCGCTCTCCTCTTCTCTTTGATAGAAGCGATCCAGAAATCCGCAGAATGCCTACCCCATACAATCTACTTCTATTTCTCCAATAATGAAGAGATTGGCTTTGGAGGGAATGCATCAATACCCAAAGATGTCGTGGAATATTTAGCCGTCGATATGGGCGCTATTGGAGATGGGCAGACTACGGATGAATATAGTGTCTCAATCTGTGCTAAGGATTCCTCTGGCCCTTATCATTATGAGCTCACCAATCAACTTATCTCCTTAGCTCAGCAGGGTAAAATTCCTCATCAAGTGGATATCTATCCATTCTATGGGTCTGATGCCTCTGCAGCTATTCGAGCAGGATTTGATATTCGTCACGCCTTAATTGGCCCAGGTATTGAATCTTCTCATGCAATGGAAAGAACACATTTAGACTCCATGATCGCCACATTTGAGCTTTTATGGGCTTACAGCTACTGTGCAATGATTGATTAAGGGCGGGTTCTCTTTCGTAAAATGGGCGCTTCAACTACACAGAAGTGCTTTTTTCCGTATAATAGTTTTCATATTTACACAATGCTTTAGAACACCCTTCCTTCAAAAAGGAGCCGCAGCGTGTTCTTCACTCATAAACAACCCTATAAGATAAAGGATGCCTATGTTACGCTCCATGACGGGATTTTCCCGCGAAACCACGACGACCGAAATTGGGCAACTTAGCCTTGAGGTTCGTAGCGTTAACCATCGCTATTTAGACCCTACTTTTAAAATGCCGGAACTTCTCCGTGCGTTAGAACCAGAACTTCGAGAAACATTACAAAAAAATGTTTCTCGAGGAAAAGTGGAAGTCGCCATCCGTATCGACTTCGATGAAGCAGAAAGTGCCCATCTCACCTTTAATGAATCAGCGGCAAAAGAGCTTATTGCCATTCATGGCAAGGCCAACCACCTCCTAGGTACTAGCACTCAGTTATCAGCGCTTCAATTGATGCAACTTCCAGGTGTCATGAAAGCCTCTAGCCTTAATGCAGACTCTATTAAAGCCCCCCTTTTCGCTCTTTTTGATACCGCGCTTCAATCCTTTTTAGCAAACCGTGAGCGAGAAGGTGCCCGTTTAAAAGAGATGATGCTTGATCGCTTAGAACAAATGGCGACACTGGTAGAAAAAGCTCGCGAACAACGCCCTATTGCTGTTGAAAAAATTGAAGAACGTCTTCGTAGTCGCTTAGAGAACTTAGATATCGAACATGATCCGCAACGTTTTGAACAAGAACTCATCTACGTTACACAACGTTTAGATATTGATGAGGAAATTGACCGTTTAACGGCTCATATTGCAGAGATGAAGCATGTTTTTAGCCGAAAAGAACCGGTTGGTCGTCGCTTAGACTTCCTCACCCAGGAGCTCAATCGTGAAGCTAACACCTTAGGCTCAAAATCTCAAGATGTCACTCTTACCCAAATTGGTGTCGATCTAAAAGTTTTAATCGAACAGATTCGTGAACAGATTCAAAATATTGAATAAACGAATATTAAATCAATCGAGTGAGAGCAATCATCTACTTTCATCAAAATAGAAAAATGCAAAAGCCCTGAAAAATATCAGGGCTTCTTTTTTGGCGCGCCTAAGAGGGATCGAAC
>JASLEF010000060.1 GCA_030151245.1 Ignatzschineria sp.
GCAATAACTTCGATTTCGATTAACCACTCAGGGAATGCAAGGCCGGCAACTTCAAATGCTGAACGAGCTGGAACGATTGCTTCCGCGCCTTCTGCTTCACCATAAAATTGTGTGTAACCTTTCATGAAGCCTGCAAAGTCCATTTTACCAAGCTCAGGATCTGCCACTAAGTAAACTTGCATTTTCACAACATCAGCCATCGTTAAGCCTTGTGCTTCAAGCGTTTCTTTGATGGTGTTTAAAATACCTACAGTTTGCTCTTCAGTGGTTTTAGCAAAAGTTCCATCTTCCAATTTTGGAGGAACAACACCGCTTAAGTAGACCGTTTTTGCATCGCTTGGTACAGATACAACAGTTGAGATTGGGAAACCGCCGCCTGCAGCTGTTCTTTCGATATCTGCAGCCATAGCGCCGCCCATAGTCATTCCTGCTGCAAGTAAGATAGCTGTTAATTTTTTCATTAATCTTTCCTTCTGTTTTATCATTGTTTAACAAATTGATTTAAGTCATTATATTCGTTCTTCAGAATTCTTAAAGGGATAATTTTACGCAGCATCGACTTTTTAGACGTACTAAATTCTCTTATTTCTGACTCTAGGGAAAGTGATGGATAACGCGATCATCAGTTAGAATGGTTTCTATGCGATAAATCTAGAGAGCGTTTTAGAGGGGGATTCTCTATTTTAAACGCTCAAATTCCTATTCTTCGTTGTATAAACTTTAGTAAGTTTTCAGGGGGTACTGTGAGATATCGGTAATAGGAAATCTCACTTTTAAGCGTATAGATAAGATGAGATCTTATCCCTTCTTCGCGATTGTTGGTAAGATCTCTTTTTGAAAATAATCCATAAAAAGACGAATACGAGAAGGTACGTATCGCCCTCCTGGATAAACGAGATGAACAGGCAGAGGTGGTGGCGATGTTCCTGGGAGGACCTCAATGACATTACCTTTATCGATCTCTTCTTGAAGCGTACAATCGAGCATTCTTGCGATTCCATATCCTTTTACTGCGAGATCTAAAGCGCCTAAAGAATGACTATGGACAATAGAAAAATTAATAGGAATCTCTGTTTTGTCTAAGCCAAACTCCCAGGGAGAGATGCTGTTTTTATTGGGGAATTTAATGGCAATACATTGATGATTGAGCAGGTCTTCTGGAGTTTTTGGCATGCCGTGAGCCGCGATATATTGGGGAGAAGCAACTAACTTCATCCGTACATCATGAAGATATTTCGCTACAACTCGTGAGTCATCTAAATCCCCAATTCGAATCGCAAGGTCAAAGGCTTCTTTGGTAAAGTTCACAAAGTGATTTCCTAACGCAATTTCAAGCTGTAATGTCTTTTTATGCCTCTCATAAAATTTTTTGAGATGAGGATTTAAGATGGTCATGCCGTAACTATCGGGTGCTGTAATTTTGAGAATGCCGCGGGGCTTTTCACTTTTAGTTAGTTGCCTTTCAATATCTTGAATGTTTTCAATCGCTTCTTTGCATACTTCATAATAACTTAATCCCTCTTCTGTTAAGCGCATCGCTCTAGTAGAGCGAATAAAGAGTTTAAGAGAGAGTTTTTTTTCAAGACGCGAAATGGCTTTACTAATAGAGGGAGGCGTTGTGCCTATAAGAATAGCTGCTTCTGTAAAGCTTTTGCACTCGGCCGTTTTGCAGAAAATGTGAATATCTTCTAAACCCACTTTTTCAAAGGAAGTCATCAGTTATTACCTCTATTCATTAGGGAAGGGATCGCTCGTCATCTATGTATTATCCTATGAAAGTACTCTATGACTTATTTCTTAATAAGAAATAATGATTTTCTTAGGATCTATATTAATGGGCAGATAACCTATCATATACTACTTTTAAATCTCAAAGCATTTAAAACATATATAAATTGTTTTTTTTGAGGGCGTTTTTATAGTGTTTTTATTTTAAAAGTAGGAGTAGTTATCATGATTAATCCCAATGTTTGGGTTAAAAATATTGTTTCGCAATCAAGTTTTGCGGCGACATTGTCATTAATAGGGCGAGCTTTCTTAGCATATCTTTTTATTATTGCCGGATGGGGAAAAATTGGGGGCTATGCCGGAACGGCGGCTTATATGGCATCAAAAGGTTTGCCCGAGAATTTATTGATCCTTGTAATCTTGTTAGAGTTAGGCGGCGGATTGGCAATTTTAGTGGGTTTCCAAACCCGTGTGGTCGCAATCTTTTTGCTCTTCTTTAATATCTTAACGGCGTTTATGTTTCATGGAAGCCCTGAAGAGGCGACCGCTTTTATGAAGAATATTGCTTTAGCGGGTGGATTTTTATATCTGGTCGTTTATGGCGCAGGGCTTTTTAGTATCGATCGATTTTTAGAGAAGTAATTCCTCCTGAAAATGCGTGATTTCTGGGGTTTTGCCACTGAGCGTTAATGGTCAGTGGCTTTTTTTATGTGACTTTTAGGTTGTTTGACAAGCATATTTAATACTTAATGGCTTTATTGTCAGGGGGGGATGGGGCTGGGAGAAGAGCGAAGAGGAGGGTAGCCGTGAGATATTGGCATCTTTAAATGTCTATCGCGTGGTGATCTATTACTTAATATCCTTTTTAGAACGATTATTAGTGGGTGATCAGTTTATGATGGTAGATCTATCTCTTGGGTTCACTATTCTTTAGATTCACTTCACCTTTATGGCAGATTATGGCACTTTGTGAGGGGACGGTGGATCAAGCATCTACGATTCTCGATATTACTAAAAGGTGATAGAGAAGGGAGGCTACGCGGGCAATTAGATGGACGGAGAGAAGGGATTCTAAAACTTGAGAATAATGAACGATATTTGCAATCATTGACAATAAACGCTATAACTAAAAGTTGATTTCACTGGGGGTGTCTGCGCTGCAGGCTGAGACTAAAGTAAATGCACTTTTAGACCCTTTGGACCTGATCTGGCTCATACCAGCGTAGGGAAGTAACCTTGAACGAATTGTCATGAGCCTTATTCCGTGTTGACGGAGTAAGGTTTTTTAATGGGAAAAATAAGTGATTGATAGATTCTGGAATGTCCGGGACTGTAGATGACATTGAGCGATTTCCCCTTTGATGGCGCAAACCATTCGTTTAGATCTTTCATAAATCATTACGCCATGTTGTCAGAATCTCGTCTTTTATTATTGATGTTAAAGGAGAGGTTTATGTCACAAGAATCCCGCGAGCAATCGCTTAACAAAACGATTTCATTGATGAAGCAATTCCCGAAAAGCCGTAAGGTTTATGTCGAGGGAAGTCGCCCTGATATTCAAGTTCCCATGCGTGAAATTGAACTTTCAGATACGCTCGGACAAAAAGGGGAAGTGATCGAGAAGAATGCGCCATTTAGAGTGTATGACACGAGTGGTCCTTATACTGACGAGAATTATACCGTTGATTTGACACAAGGATTGCCGGCATTAAAACGCAACTGGGTCATGGAACGTGGGGATGTCGAAGAGTATGAAGGGCGTATTAAAAATGCCCGAGATGATGGCTATAAGCGTGAAGATGATCCGCGTATTAATGAAGGGGTTTTCCCAGGATTAAAACGTCAACCGCTTCGTGCAAAGCCTGGAATGAATGTGACTCAGATGCATTATGCTCGTAAAGGTCTTATTACGCCAGAGATGGAGTTTATCGCGATTCGTGAAGGCTTTGCTCCTGAGTTTGTTCGTGATGAAGTGGCGGCAGGACGAGCGATTATTCCTTCTAATATTAACCACCCAGAAGCGGAACCGATGATTATCGGGAAAAATTTCCAAGTCAAAATTAATGCCAATATCGGTAACTCAGCGATTACTTCAAATATTGAAGAAGAAGTGGAGAAAATGACGTGGGCAACTCGTTGGGGCGCAGATAACGTGATGGATCTTTCTACCGGTAAAGATATCCATAAAACTCGCGAGTGGATTATTCGTAACTCTGCTGTGCCAATTGGTACGGTTCCCATCTACCAAGCGCTTGAGAAAGTAAACGGGATTGCCGAAGACCTTAATTGGGAAGTATTCCGGGATACGCTCATCGAGCAAGCAGAGCAAGGTGTTGACTACTTCACCATTCATGCCGGCGTTTTACTGCGTTATATTCCGCTGACAGCTAATCGCGTGACCGGCATTGTTTCTCGTGGCGGTTCAATCATGGCACAGTGGTGTTTAGCGCATCATAAAGAGAACTTCATTTACGAGAACTTTGAAGAGATCTGTAAAATCATGAAGCAATATGATATTTCATTTTCACTCGGTGATGGTCTGCGTCCAGGATCCATTGCAGATGCGAATGATGAAGCACAATTTGCAGAGCTTAAAACACTCGGTGAACTCACAAAAATCGCTTGGGAGCACGATGTCCAAACGATGATCGAAGGTCCAGGTCACGTGCCAATGAACAAAATTAAAGAGAATATGGTGATGCAAGAGGAGCATTGTCACGATGCACCATTCTATACGCTTGGCCCATTAACGACGGATATTGCACCGGGATATGATCATATTACTTCAGCAATTGGTGCCGCGCAGATCGCTTGGTACGGCACGGCAATGCTCTGCTATGTGACGCCAAAAGAGCATTTAGGTTTGCCAAATCGTGATGATGTTCGTGCCGGCGTGATTACCTATAAACTCGCTGCGCATGCCGCAGATATTGCCAAAGGTCATCCTCATGCTCAAAAACGTGATGATGCACTCTCTAAAGCACGTTTTGAGTTCCGTTGGGAAGATCAATTCAATCTTGGTTTAGATCCAGAGCTTGCGCGTGAATATCACGATGAAACGCTTCCACAAGAAGCGGCAAAAGTCGCGCACTTCTGTTCCATGTGTGGACCAAAATTCTGTTCAATGCGTATCTCGCAAGATATCCGCCGCGAAGCACAAGCACAAAATCTCGCCGATGCGCCGGCAGAAGTTCGTGTGGCACTTGAAGGAATGCAGAAGAAATCAGAAGAATTTAAAGAGCAAGGACAGCAGATTTATAGTTAATTCTCTTTCTATGCTTAGACGCTTTTTAGAGTCTTAGATTTAAAACTCTCCCAATCATTAATTGGGGGAGTTTTTTTGTATGCTTGATTATCTATTGGTTTGTGGGTGTTATATAAAAAATATTGCCCAAGATTTTGTGAATAGACTAAAATATATTCAGTAATTGGCAGTTTTTGCCAAAATGTTAGGAGGCAATATGAGCACGATGAATATATCTTTGCCGGAATCATTAAAAGAATTTGTCGAAGATAAAGTCCAAAACGGAACGTATAGTACGAATAGTGAATATGTGAAAGACCTGATTCGTAAAGAGTTAGAACGTGAAAAGCTTCGAAATCTCTTGTTGGATGGAGCAAGATCTCCTCGATCTGAGCAAGCTTTAGATCAGCACTATTTTCAGAGTTTACGCCATAAAGTGTCATCTAAATAGTTTTTATGATGA
>JASLEF010000062.1 GCA_030151245.1 Ignatzschineria sp.
ATCCGCTGCATAACCATTTTGCTATCCAGCCTTTAAATTGGAGCGGGAAACGAGACTCGAACTCGCGACCCCAACCTTGGCAAGGTTGTGCTCTACCAACTGAGCTATTCCCGCTAAGTGAAGATATGTATTATAGCGACATATCTTCCCCAGTCAACTATTAGAGAGTTTTTTATACACCTCTAAAAAAGAAGTGTTTTCACCTGATAAAGCTCAAGGAGCTGAATAAGGTTATCAGGCGCATTAATAATAGAGATGTTCGCATATTGGCGCTTTACCTCTACTAACAATGCAATCAATGCACTATCACATTCAGAGACATTTTTAAGATCCACCACAACAGGGGGGATTTCTTTAAAAGTAGCCTCTATCACTTTCCATTGATTTGGTATCGTAAACTTATCAAAACATCCCACTAACTGATAAGCTCCCGCTTCCATATCAACATCTAAGTATTCATACTGTCGCATTGATCTTATATCCTATCTAACACTTCATTTACTTATTTTTTCGCTTCAAGGTGTCAATCATACCTTCAACCCCTTGACGAGAAACCAACTCTCTAATTTCTGAGCGATAGTTTGCCACAATACTAACGCCTTCAACTGATACATCATAAACCATCCAACGATTGCCTGACTTAATCATCGAATAATTAATCGCTACTGGTGGGCGATCTTTAGAAATAATCTCTGATCTCACGGTAACCTCATCCCCTTTTGCGGCATTTGGTGGTAATGGTAAAACCGTTAAAGTCTCATCCGTGTAGTCTAGTAAAACGCCAGCATAAGAGTTAATCAATAGCTTTTTAAACTCTGCCGTAAACTCTTCACGCTGTATCGGCGTTGCATCACGCCAAGAGCGCCCCATAACCCACTGAGAAATTGTTCCAAAATCGAAACGTGGGACTAAGATCTTCTCCACAATCCCATAAACCTTCGAAGGATCTCTCTTCAACCCCTCTTTTTCGGTCTTCAATGTTTTAAAAAGTTGATCCGAAGTATTTTTAATCACACTTACAGGATCTTCTTGCGCATAGCTCGTTTGAAAAAGAGATATCAATGTCACAAAAAAACCTAACATCATGATCTTTTTAAAATTTATTTTCATTCTGCATCCTATATATCTACAAAGAATAGAGAGATTATACCTTAAAGCTCTCGACAAACTATAATATTAACGGTTCAGGTTCAAGCATTACGCCAAAAATTTCTTGTACTTTTTCTTGCACCTTTAAGGCATGAGACCATAAATCAGCACCACTTGCCCCCCCAAGGTTCACCAAGACTAATGCTTGTTTTTCATACATTCCTACTTGATTATGATAAACCCCTTTAAATCCAGCAAGTTCTATCAATTGTCCAGCGGCAAGCTTTATAGAGCCCTGGAGATAGGGATACATCACAAGCCCCACATGTTTTTTCCGCAAAACTTCAGCAGTTTCATTCTTAACAATAGGATTTTTAAAGAAACTCCCCCCATTACCAATCACATCAGGATCAGGCAATTTACTCGATCGAACCGCAACAACCCCTTCAAAAATATCATTCATCGTCAATGATTCTAGCGCCCGTCCCCTCTCTTCGAAATAGAGTTCTAACGCACGATACTCTACTTTAGCCTCACCTTGCTTTTTATGCAGCTCAAAAGTAACCGAAACTATAAAATAGCGCCCTTTCTGTTGCTTAAAAAGACTGTTACGATAGGAAAATTGACATGCCTCGCGGGATAAGACCTCAATCTTTCCACTTTCGCAGTCAAATACTTCTACTGACTGAATAAACTGTTCAACCTCAGCTCCATAAGCCCCAATATTTTGAACTGGAGCAGCTCCGACAGTCCCTGGAATTAAGGCAAGATATTCCAACCCATAAAACCCCGACCGACTCATCTGAATCACAAATTGATGCCAGTTTTCACCGCCCATCGCCTTCACTATAACCGAATCATCGGACTCTTCTAAAATAGAGACTCCCTTTAAAACATTGTGAATGACAGTACCAGGGTAATTTTTTGTAAAAAGAATATTGCTCCCTCCTCCTAAAAATAGGTGAGGTTTCGGAAAACTCTGCATTTGCTCTAGCTCTCGAACATCCGCAATCTCAACAAAAAACCGACTACTTACCTCAACACCAAATGTATTAAGGGAGCGTAAGCATTGATTCTCAAATATCTTCATAACAGACCTATCTCTTCTTGAATCTTCATCTTGTATCCACTTCTATCACTCAAAATATCAAGATTTTATCAATTAAAAAAGAAGGTTGATATTCCTACCAACCTTCCTCTACAACTTATAGTGAGCCTCATAGCTCACGAACAATAGATTTCATAATGTTTTTACTCAAAAAAACTATTGTTATAAATTTTTATTTTACTGTTATTAAAAAGATATTGCATGAGCGCTTGATATTCAAAACTAGCTTCGCGCCCTTGTAAATACTCTTGCATATCTGAGCGATCCGCCTCAGTAAAACCTTCCACATCGCCCGACTGAATATCATTAACCGCAACAACATAAACATGCCCTTCAACATCTTCTACTAAGTATTGAGGCTTTTGGTTTTCTAGATGATGCACTTTCTGAAAACCATTTGAAATAGCAAATTGTTCTACTGGTGTTGTTTGTAATTGCCCCACTGAGGTGATTGCTAAATCATTATACTGATTATAAGAAAAACCTAACTGCTCAATATTATTTTGAAAACTCTCAACATCTCCCGCCTCAAGCATAGCGTTTACACGGTTTATGACTTCTTCTTTCGCACGATTATTGGCAAGTTCAGATCGAATTTCATCATAGCTCTCTTCTAACGACTTAGAACGACTTACTTCCTTATCCGCAATGCGAACAATCATTGCATGATTTGCTTTTTCATTAAAAGCAAATGGCAAACTATTACGACCGTTTTCCATCACATCATATCCATTTACAGCCGATAAAACCGTAGGGTCCGCCAATAAGCCTTCTTGAGCATCAAAATTCAACCAATCAGTCTCTTTTAACTCAAGCCCTAAATCTTGTGCGATCTCCCCCAATGACTCGGTATAAGTCTCGGCAAGCTCCTGCAATCTAGCTTCTTTTACCATATAAATATCAGCTTTTCCTTTCTCATTTAAGGATTGCACTGCAGCCGACGTTAGTGCCGCATCATCCTGATAAGGAGAGCTAATATTTAAAAGATGAACCATATGAACCTCACCCTCTGTTGCAAAAGGTAATGACAATGGGGACTCTTTCGTCAACTCAAATAACGCATCATCAAATGCCGGGATACCTGCCGCCCCGTATTTAAAGTTTCCATTACGATTATAGTATGCATTATCAATCTGAGAGATCTCTGACTTCGCATCTTCAAAGCTCAACTCACCCGATTCAATTCTCTCTTTAAGATCTGCCAGAACATCCAAAGCATCCTGCTTCTCTCCATCTGTTGAGTACTCAATTGTAAACTGCTCTGATAATCTCTGCTCATCCTGCTGTTTTAGCTTGGCGGCCTCCGCCTGAATTTCATCTTCACTATACGTCTTATCTTCAGCCGTTAAAGCATCTGCTTTTAGCTCAAGGTATTGCAGTTTCACAAGATTTGGCGTCTTATAATTTGCGATATTAGATTCATAACGTTGCTTAATTTCATCTTCTGAAACAGCCACGCTCTCTAAATCTTGTAAATAGTTATAGGTCGCAACCTCTAGATCTCGCGTTTGACCTAAGAATGCAATTTGCTCCTGAAGCTCTTTATCAGAGACAAAAGCACTATTGACTAAGGCTTCCCTTACGACTCGTTCTTCCACATCCCTGCGAATAGCCTCTTCAAATCCTTCAATACTATAACCTGAGTAAAATAGGGCATTTTTATAGACCTCTTGATTAAAAACGCCATCTTTCTGAAATGAAGGAATTGAGACAATCTCCTCCGCTACTGACCTATCTGAAGCGCGAATCTTCCAATCTTTTATTTGACTATCCATCGCCCGACGCTGAAGAAGATCTTGCCTTGCAATCAATTTATACTGTCGTTGGATATCATCTGTTAATTCAGCATTTTGTGCATTAGCATTCAAAATTTGCTGATATTGCGCTTCAACTTCTTGAAGCGATACCTTTTCACCATTAACAGTAGCCACAGTATCGGCACTTGGTCCACTAAAAATCTGAGTTCCCCCGATTCCCGCCAAAGAAACACCAACTCCCACTAATAATATTTTTGCCCACAAGCTATTAGAGTGGTCACGGATGAATTGCATCATAATTCAGACTTATCCTTTTATTCGTTCTTATTACGCCTATTGATATTATTAAATTTTAATAAGCGAACCATTATTGTGAAATTATTAAAATAGTAGAAAGTATATACCATTCTTCCACTTTAAATAAACTCATATTTCAAGATCCGTATGATTTACAAGCGAAATCATGCTATAAAACATCTTCTAAAGTGATTATTCCAGATTGATTCAAGAGGTCAAATAAAGACCTTGCCTTTAAAATCACAAGATATCGCCCTCTAAAAGGCTGCCAATACTCAACAACCCCCTCTACAAACTGCTGATGATCTTCAGTATATAATACAACCCTAGCATTCTCATTTGATGCCAAAAGTTTCACTAAATCATTACGAGAACCAATCTCTACCAAAGGAGATTCAAGCTGACCCACGAAATGTAGATGCCCTCGATAGTTGATAGGATGCCCCACCGGAATCCCATTATCCTGATACCAAGAAAGACGCTCCCCAACTGGGCGAAGATCATAAAAATCTGTTGCCACGCGAACAATACCAAAATTCATCGCTAACGTTAACGCAACGCCCATCAATGCTAGCGTCATAATCCGAGTATTAGCGGCATTAAACAATAACGTAATACTAAACAAAATTAGTCCAGCCCCCCAGAAAGGAGAGACTTGACCCACCCACTCTGGCAACTCAAGATAGAGATATGCATAGGGAATCGCCATCATTAAAAGACCCGTGCTCACCATAAAAATTACGATCGGTGCAACATCCCTCTTTCGACTAAATCCTTGACGGTAGATTCGGGCAATAATTAATGCAAAAGCAGGATATATAGGTAGCAACGCATCCAATGAGGTTAAACTTAATACGCCCAATATCACAACTAATGATAAAAACCAGACCACAACAAACTGAAAGGAGTCATCCCGATCAACTTCTTGATATAACTTGTAAAGCCTCACCCAAAAGAGCCATGGAAAAAGAATAATTATCAAATTGAGAAGATAGACATAAATGGGGGGCGCTAAGTTTAGCGCTTTTAAAATATAACGAAACCCCAATGCGTCAAACAATGAAAAGCCTAATACCCAAGATGCAGAAAGAGCCCATATAAAAAAAACAGATAAAGCAACTAAAATGGAGATAATGCCAAAACTATAAATGCTCTTCCACTGCTCTTTTGCCCAATAAGGAGATAGAAATATTACAGGGGCTACGACTAAGAAAAAGGTTAATCCCGATGAATATAACCCCAGTGTTAACCCTACCGTAAAACCCAGCCACCAGACATTTTGCTGAAAACGCCAAACACGAATTAAAAAATTTACGGTAAGCATTAAATAAAAAGTGAAGTAGACATACTCCACATTTGCCGTTGCAAACACCGTCCACATCAAACTACCAATCAGAACTAGGGGTGCATTTGCACGCACATTGCGACGGTCTGGCCACAATTGGTAAGCTGCCCAAGCCGTTAAAAACAACGTACTTAAACTAAAAAAACTTGCAAGCACTCGGAGCGAGAACTCAGAAACCCCAAACAATTTCCAAACTGATAGTGCTAACCAATAATTAAGAGGATAGCTAGCATGTTGATAAACTTCGTTAATACGAGGATATAGCCAATTATTAGAAGCGTATAATTCCCATACAACGCCAGAAAAAAGCGTCTCTTGAAATGGAATTAAAGGCCTTGAAAACCACGTCGCAAAAATAAGGATTAGCCAGATGCTAATCCAAATTATTGCATAGCGCCGAGTCGTAAACTCCTGCCTAAGAAATACTATTTCTCTCTGCATTGCGCACAGACACCGTGCAAAATTGTACGAGCATCAGTTAATTCATAGCCTAACTCAGCAGCAATCTGTGCCTGTTTTTCATGAATTTTCTCATGAGAAAACTCCCCAATATGACCACAATTAATACAGATAATATGATCATGCTGATCGCCATCATCAATCTCAAACATTGATTGACCGCCATCAAAAAAGTGACGTCTTACTAAACCGGCTTGCTCAAACTGGGTTAATACTCGATAGACGGTTGCTAACCCAACTTCTTCACCAGAACTACTTAATTGCATGTAGATCTCTTCTGCAGTCAAGTGACATACAGGTGTTGCTGCCGCCTTAGCTAAAATATCTAAAATTTTGAGACGCGGTAAAGTTACCTTTAAACCTGCATTTTTTAACTCTATAGAACTCATATATTCTTAATCTCCATTTATTAATTCTTTTATATGGATGATAAATCATTTTTATCTCGAAGAGATCTGGATTTAACTTAAGGCTGAGTATAACCGTAAACAACGATAAATCCAAGCAATGATCAAGGCATGCTCACCAACCAAATTATAATTTGCAGTAATCACTCAAAACTACACGCAAACTACAAAACGCTTTAACTAAACACTTAAAAAGTATATCATAACCACAATTTTTATTACCTCAATCAAACTGTGGAGATTTCAATGACTCACTTTGGCGTAACGCTCTCGCAATTCATCATGGAAGAACAACGTCGCTTCCCTGACGCAACGGGCAATTTTACCCTCCTCCTTAACGATATCGCCGTATCATGCAAAATGATCGCAGCAGCTGTTCAAAAAGGACAACTCGCAAATATCATTGGCGCAACTGACAATGAAAATTGCCAAGGCGAGACCCAACAAATTCTTGATGTCATCGCAAACGACCTTTTCATTAAAAACAATGCTAAACGCGGTCACGTTGCTGCAATGGCCAGTGAAGAGATGGATGAAGTTTATGAAATCCCTAAAGGCAGTCCACGTGGTAACTACCTCTTAATCTTTGACCCACTGGATGGTTCAAGCAATATTGAAATTAATGGTCCTATTGGCACGATTTTTTCTATCTTAAAAACCGATAAAGAGAACCCAACTGAAGCAGACTTCTTACAAGAAGGAACCAAACAAGTTTGCGCAGGTTATTGCCTCTATGGCTCCGCAACAATGATGGTTCTAACAATCGGCTTTGGAACTCACGGCTTTACATTAGACCCCGCTATTGGTGAATTCATCTTAACGCATCCTAATATGACAATCCCGAAAGAGACAGCAGAGTATGCGATCAACCATTCTAATCGCAACTTATGGGAACCCCCAATGCGCGATTATGTTGAAGCGTGTGATCTTGGCGAAGAAGGTCCTCGTCAGAAAAAATACACCATGCGCTGGGTAGGGGCAATGGTAATGGACATTCATCGTCTCATTCAGCGTGGCGGTACATTTGCATACCCTATCGACTCCTCTCTCACAGAAAAAGGGGGGCGTTTACGTTTAATGTATGAAGCAAACCCAATGGCACTATTAGTAGAACAAGCAGGGGGCATTGCCTCTACAGGTTACGAGCGTATTTTAGACTTAAACCCACAACATCTTCATCAGCGTGTTCCTGTAATCATGGGATCAACAGAAGATATGACTATCATTCTCGACAATCATAAAACGTATGCAAAAGAGACAGGCAAAACATTCACTCACAAATGTGAGCAATATCAATAGCCTTCCGCTAAACCGTTAAGATAAAAAAATCAAATAGATAGTCTAAGAGAAGAAATTATTGGCAAAATTTACTAGATGAAGTACATTAATCGATGCACTGTACTAGTTGCATGTCACTACTTCATCTTTTAAATCTATATACGCAAGCAATCGCAACCTCTTAGACTATGAATATCTTAAAAAAAATCTCGCATATTATCGATTCAATTAATATGGCTTTGGGAAAAGTCGCTATTCTTGCAATTTTCCTAGCAACCATAATATCTGCGGGGAACGCTCTTTTTAGATATCTTTTTCACATGAGTTCTAACGGCATGTTAGAAGTGCAATGGTATCTATTTGCGGCAGTTTTTTTACTTGCGTCAGGCTATACCTATCTAAAAGACCAACACATTCGGATAGATATCCTTTCTAACCGCTTCTCGCCAAAAGCTAAAGCGGTCTTAGAAATTATTGGTATTGTCTTCTTCCTCTTCCCTGCTTTTTCAATGCTTTTATATCTCACAATTGGCCCTGCTATCAGCTCCTGGCAAATTTGGGAAATGTCACCTAACCCAGGCGGACTCCCACGAGCTCCTATTAAAGCGTTACTTCCTGTAGGTATGTTCTTTCTATTACTACAAGGAGTTTCTGAGCTTTGCAAAGCAATTATCACGCTTCGCACCCCCTCTAACGATAACGCTAATTACTTGGAGCAACAGCAAAAATGTTAGAATTCTTACCACCTTTGATGTTTATCGCCCTTATTATCTTTCTTTTAAAGGGCTACCCTATTTCGTTCTCCCTCGCTGCAACAGGCCTATTTTTTTCAGGGATTGGTATCTACTTAGGTCATCTAGATTTCGCCCTACTAGGTGCATTAAGTGACCGTTTTTTTGGAATCATCAGCAATGAAACTCTTCTAGCAATCCCCTTCTTTACCCTAATGGGACTTGTCTTAGAGAGAACAGGCATGGCTGAAGACCTCCTAAATACAATGGGACAACTATTTGGAAAGCTTCGCGGCGGTTTAGCATACTCTGTCGTCTTTGTGGGAACAATGCTCGCAGCCACCACCGGTATTGTCTCCGCCTCCGTCATTGCGATGGGGTTAATCTCTCTCCCCATTATGCTACGCTATGGCTACTCTAAACGTATTGCCTCAGGCGTTATTGCAGCTTCAGGAACATTAGCACAAATCGTCCCACCTAGCCTTGTATTAATTGTTCTCGGAGACCAACTAGGCGTTTCTATCGGCTCAATGTATAAAGCCGCGCTAATTCCTAGTGCGCTACTGATTGGAGCTTATATCCTCTTCATTATGGTCATGTCGATTATTAAACCAACCTGCATGCCCGCAATCCCTGATCATGAACGAACGCTCTTTGGTATGGATCTTTTCAAAAAAGTCATCACCAGTGTGATTCCTCCTGTGACCCTTATTTTTCTAGTCTTAGGCACAGTATTCATGGGCGTTGCAACACCTACAGAAGCCGGCGCTATTGGTGCGGTGGGAGCGATGGTTTTAGCATTGATTAGAAAATCATTAACGAAAGAGCTACTCTATCAAGCCTTAGATCAGAGCGTCAAAATCACCACTTTCGTAGTCTTTATCATGATAGGCTCCATGTTCTTCTCCTTGGCCTTCACAAGCCTTAATGGAGGCATTTGGATTGAAGGGATTTTAGGAAACCTTCCCGGCGGCGCCCTAGGATTTATTATAGCGGTCAACATTCTCATCTTCTTTGTTGCCTTCTTCTTAGATTTCTTCGAGATCGCCCTGATTCTTGTCCCGCTATTACTTCCTATCGCGGTCGCACTAGGGATTGATTTAACCTGGTTTGGAGTGATTTTAGCAATGAACATGCAAACATCATTTATGCATCCCCCCTTTGGATTCTCACTCTTTTACTTGAAATCTGTTGCTCCCAAAGAAGTCACCACAAAGGATATCTACTACGGCGCAATGCCCTTCTTAATATTGCAAATTATCATGGTTGCGGTTCTTGTTATCTTCCCAGGAATCATTAAATCAGATAAATTTGAAAAATTTGAAGGCTCCGGTTCAGATATTGAATTCAACCTTGATATGGGCGATGGGGGTTTTGATAGCTTTGATGATTTCGGAGTAGACTTCTAGCATTCCCTCATCATATCTCGACATCCACTCTCCGTATCTGCAACAATGACAAAGATCCGGAGAGTGGATTAATTATCAATACACACCAGATAGCACCTCCTAATAAACTTCTAATAAATCAGCTATCTATCGAATAACTACGACTACTTTAATGAGGATAATCACTATGAAACGCCGTCAATTTATTACAAAAGCAACGACTTTAGCAGGTGCAGGAATCGCCTCAGTAGGTATCGCTAAAGCAAATACAAATCCCAAAGTAAAATGGCGCATGACCACAAGTTTCCCAAGAAACTTAGATCTTTTATATGGAACCTCGCAACGCCTTGCAGATTCTGTCGCTGCAATGAGCGATGGAGAATTTGAAATCCAAGTATTTGCTCCCGGTGAAATCGTCCCTTCCACACAAGTATTTGATGCCGTACAAAATGGCACTGTAGAGATGGGGCACTCCACCTCTAATTATTACCACGGTAAAAACAAAGCACTCTCTATTGATACTTGCCTTCCTTTTGGTTTAACCACTAGAATGCAGAATGCTTGGTATTATGCAGGTGGAGGAACTGAAATCTTACGAGAGCTTTTCGACCGATACAATATCGTCAACTTTCCCGGAGGAAACTCCAACACACAGATGGGCGGTTGGTTTCGCAAAGAGGTCAAAACAGTAGCCGACTTAAAAGGCCTTAAATTCAGAATTCCCGGTTTTGGTGGCGAAATCTTCTCTAGACTTGGTGCTATTCCTCAAAACATTGCAGTAGGCGACATCTATTCATCACTTGAAAAAGGCACCATTGATGCAACAGAATTCGTAGGTCCTTACGATGATCAGCGCCTTGGACTCCAACAAGTTGCACCTTACTACTACACCCCGGGATTTTGGGAAGGCTCAGCCATGCTGACCTTCTATGTTAACAAAGATGCTTGGCATAACCTCTCTCCTCGCAACCAAATCATCTTTGAGCGAGCGGCTGCAGAGTGCAACACTTGGATGTCAGCCCAATATGATGCCAAAAGCCCAGAAGCCTTAGCCACTGTTATCAAAAATGGCGCGAAACTTCGCTCCTTCTCTAAAGAGATCCTACAAGCAGCTTATGATGTTGCACAAGAGATCTATGCTGAAGAAGCCGAGATCAATGAAGACTTTAGAAAAATTTACACACACTGGAAAGACTTCTTAAATAAAGAGTATCAGTGGTTTAGAGTTAATGAAAACATCTTTCAGCAATTTATGTTTTCCCAACTCCGTCGACAAAATGCATAATCCCCTTTAATGGGCAAAGATGGTGCGAAGAGAATTCATTACTCCTCACTCCAACTTCATAAACTTACAACATACCAATAATACTGAATGCCTTTTACAAAAAAACATTAAAAGGATTAAAATATAGGAGATCTACTACTATGAAACGTCGTGATTTTATCAAAAAAGCAGGCGCTACTGCAGCAATTTCAGGATTAGCAGCCACATCAATTGCTAAAGCAGATACTTACCCAAAAGTTAAGTGGCGCATTGCTGCAGGGTTTCCTAAGAACCTCGATATTCTATTTGCCGCTTCTACTATGCTTTCAGAGAAAGTTTCCAAATTGACAAATGGTCAATTTGAAATCCAAGTCTTTGCTCCGGGCGAACTGGTGCCTGCGAACCAAATTTTTGACGCTGTCTCCCAAGGTACCGTAGAAGTGGGTCATTCTGCATCCTACTACTACCACGGTAAAAACACAGCACTTTCTATCGATACCGTCCTCCCCTTTGGAATGAGCGCAAGAATGCAAAATGCCTGGTTTTATGCAGGTGGGGGATTAGAAGTTCTTCGTAAAGTTTTTGCAAAATACAATATCATCAACTTTCCAGGTGGAAATACCACAGCTCAGATGGGAGGATGGTTCCGCAAAGAAGTAAAAACACTTGAAGATCTAAAAGGCTTAAAATTTAGAATCCCCGGATTTGGTGGAGAGATTCTCTCTAGACTTGGCGTAATCCCTCAAAGCATTCCCGCAAGTGATGTTTACTCATCTCTTGAGAAAGGAACGATTGATGCAGCTGAATTCGTGGGTCCTTATGATGATGAAAAATTAGGATTACAAGCGGTAGCGCCTTACTACTATACTCCTGGTTTCTGGGAAGGCTCTGCAACAACCTCCTTTTTTGTCAACGATCAGAAATGGAATGAACTCCCAAAACTTTATCAAGAGATTTTTGAAACCGTTGCCGCAGAGATCAACCAATGGATGATTGCGCAGTATGATGCAAAAAATCCACCAGCACTTGCCACACTCACGAAAAATGGTGCTAAACTACGCTCTTTTTCAAAAGAGATTTTGCAAGCTTCTTATGAGGTAGCTCAAGAAATCTATAAAGAAGAGTCTGAAAAAAATGCGGATTTCAAAATGGTCTACGATCACTGGAAAGACTTCCTCAACCAAGAATACCAATGGTTTAGAATTAATGAGAACATTTTCCAAAACTTTATGATCTCTCAAATCCGTAAGCAAAATAGGTAAGATGTAAGCTGAATTTAAATTGGAGTTCAGGTATAATCTGCGTAGAAAAATTTATTATCGGGAGATAGTGATTAAAAATGGCAACATATACAACAAATCAATTCAAAA
>JASLEF010000070.1 GCA_030151245.1 Ignatzschineria sp.
GTAATATCTAAGGTATAGTAGTCACCCAATTACCCGATTGGTGATGATAGTAAGATTAAAGCGAAGCTGTGATGGCTTCGCTTTTTTATTAGATAAACAGCTGATTTACACTATTTTAGAAGGTTGATGATTTTTCTTAAAATAGTGGTTCTTTCTGAGCGGGATAACCTGACCCCTTCTAGAGTCAGAATTAATTTTAGGCTTAACCTTATTAAAATCATCGTAATACCAACTAACTCTCTACTCTATAATTCCTTTTGAATCGCATAATGCCATCAAAAGTTGAATATGTAGAAATTAGCCTTGTTATTTACAGTACTAGGAGAAAATATTGGTGAGATCATCACTGAATATAATGGTCTGATTCAACAATTACTATGGTAAAAATTTCAGCTGATCGTTAACCTTTACAAAATAAGGGTAATTAAAGTAGAACTTGAAAATCAAAATTATAAACTCCGACCTTCTTAAGAACCCCCGAAATAATCAACTGATTTGAATAAGAATAAGATTAAATAAAACATTCATTGAGTATCTAAAATATTCAATTCCCTAAAAAAACAAAACCCCAAAAGCCATATGGCTTTTGAGGTTCTCTCATCATTGATAACTTCTAACGATCATCAATAAAAATTAAACTGATTTTTTTCAAGTAGAAACTATTGTGGGAACCAACCTGGTGATTCTGGTTTCAAGCGAACGTTGATCTGTTTCACTGCTTGGAAGTCTTCTAGACCATATGTTCCAAGGCTGAAACCGATACCACTTTGCTTATAACCACCCCAAGGTGCTTCGATAAACGTTGGGTGATAATCGTTTACCCAGGTAATTCCTGAACGAATTTTCTTGATCACACGAAGCGCTCTTGAACCATCTTTTGAGAATACTGCGCCCGCTAAACCGTAGTTTGTAGAGTTTGCAAGTGCGATTGCCTCTGCTTCATCTTTGAATTTTTGAACCGTTACTACAGGTCCAAAGATCTCTTCTTGAACGATGCGCATATCATTTTTCACATCCACAAAAATCGTTGGTGACACGAAGAAACCGTTCGCAAGCTCACCCTCGGTCAAACGAACGCCACCGAATGCCACTTTAGCGCCTTCATTTTTACCAATCTCGATATACTCAAGAACGCGGTTCATTTGAACTTCTGAAACGATAGGTCCCATGTTCGATGTTTCATCAAGACCTGGTCCTACTTTGATTTTCGCAGCTTTCTCAACAAGAAGCTTTACATACTCATCATAGATCGATTCTTCTACTAAAATACGGCTTCCCGCAGAACAGACTTGACCTGTTCCGTAGAAAATACCAAATAGACCGTAATCCACTGCTAAATCTAAATCTGTATCCGCAAAGACGATATTAGGTGACTTACCGCCTAATTCAAGCGAGACGCGCTTCAAGTTACCATCGGCTGAAGCTTTCATGATCTTCTTACCAACGGCCGTACTTCCCGTGAAAGAGACCAAATCAACATCATTACTTTCAGAGATTGTTTGGCCGACCACATTTCCTTCTCCCATCACCATATTAATGGTTCCTTTTGGAAGACCTTCAACGCTATCTAGGATCTCAAAGAGTACCATGCATGAAAGTGGTGTTAATTCTGCTGGTTTGAATACAATCGAGTTACCTGCAGCAAGTGCGGGTGCGATTTTCCAAACACTCATTAAAAGAGGATAGTTCCATGGAACGATTAATCCTGTCACACCCGCCGGCTCGCGAACAATCATTGACTGGTAATCTTCAGAAGCATTAAATACTTCTCCCTGAGTTCCACGGATAAGCCCTGCATAATAACGGAAAGTTGATGCTGCATCTGCAACGTCACCTTGCGCCTCTGGAAGGATTTTACCGTTGTCTAAAGTATCAAGTCTTGCAAGTTCTTCTGCTCGAGCATCGATTTTATCAGCAATCTCATTGAGAACATCGGCTCTCTCTCTTGTTGATAAATCTGCCCAAACGCCGCTCTCAAAGTTCTCTTTAGCAACCTTAATCGCTTCAATTGTTTGTTCTTTTGAAGAGTGGAATCCTTTTCCAATCACTTCTTGGTTTGCTGGATTAATAACGATATTTTCTTTACCAGAATCCGGTGTTACCCACTCGCCATTAATGTAGTTTAATATTTCTTTAACCATTACAAATTCCCCCATTATTAATTGATAGCTAATAACTACCTCATATCTGTGATTATTTTTAATAAATTTATCAATCACCATCTAGAGGTTCTATAGAGTGAAGTTTTTATAAATTGGTCAGACCAAACTTCACCCTATAGAAATATCATTCTTTTCTTACTTCGCCTAGACTTTTTTTCTTAAATATTGAAAAAATTATAGGCTCTCTAAAACTTCTTTGAATGATTTCAACACATAATCGACTTCATCATAGGTGATCGTCAATGGTGGTTCGATACGAATTGTTTTTGAATTCACAAGCGTTCCTGCCACAACGATTCCTTTTTCAAAGATGCCTTTTGATGCTTCATAACCTACTTCATCTTTATGGAATTCGATACCAATCATTAAACCTTGACCACGAATTTCCATCACGAGATCTTCATGACCTTTCGCAGCTTCTCTTAAACCATTTAAGAAGTATTCACCCACCTCTTTAGCACGCGCCGGTAAGTTCTCTTCAAGTAACACATCAATCGTTGCTAATGCTGCCGCACACGCTAATGGGTTACCACCGAATGTTGTGGTATGCATGAATGGGTTATCAAACATGGGTGCGAATACTTTTTCTGAGGCAATCACCGCACCAATTGGCATCACGCCGCCACCAAATGCTTTTGCAAGACACATAATGTCTGGCACAACGCCTTCGATTTCACAAGCAAACATTGAACCCGCACGGCCCATACCTGTTTGAACTTCGTCAAAGATTAATACGGCGTTAAATTCATCACAAAGCTCACGAACAGCTGTTAAGTAACCTTTTGGTGGGATAATAATTCCGCCCTCACCTTGGATGGGCTCAAGGATAACGCCGGCAATATTTTCACCAACCGCCGCAGATGCTTCAAATGTTTTACGCATCATATCGATATCGCCATATTGTACGTGTCTGAAACCTTGAAGAAGTGACATAAATGGCTTACGGAATGCACCACGCGCTGTTCCTGCGAGTGAACCTAAGCTTTTACCATGGAATGCGCCAACGGTTGCGATAAACGTTGATGCGCCTGTATTGTGCTTATACGCATATAATTTTGCGATTTTAAGTGCCGCTTCAATACTTTCTGTGCCTGAGTTTGTGAAGAAAGAATATTTCAAATCACCAGGTGCGATTGCTGCGAGTGCTTTAGCAAGCATTGCACGTAATGGATCAAGTAAATCTTGGCTATGAAGCGCTTGATGTTGTAACTGATCTTTAACCGCTTTAACGACTTTAGGATGACGGTGACCTACGTTATAAATCCCGTAACCACCAAGGCAGTCAATATAAGTATTACCATTCACATCTTTAAAGCCATTTCCACCATCTGACCATTCAACAGCGGCAAAGCCTTGATCTTCAGTCACTGTTTTACGGTATTCTAAGAATCCTGGGTTCACGTTTTCACGGAAACCTTCGATGGTTTGCGCTGTAATCCATGCCGCATCTTCTTTCGTCACGGACTCTTTCTCAACTAACCCTAAAACTTTACCAATAAACTCTCTAACTTCTGCGTTCTTATTACTCATACAATTTCCTTTTCTTTCTTAAATCTATGAACGATATCCCTATGCTTTCTCGTCGTACATACCCTTTATATCGGTGAGATATCGCGGTTAACTTTTCGTTGTTTATTTCTAATTTCTTTTTAATTTCTTTTTAATTTCTTTCTAACTTCTAAACTTTTGAACATCGTTTGTGAACGATTAAATTTTTTTTCTTCGCCCTTCGGGTCGGCTCGAGTCTCCTTTTTGCTTCTCCGTTTTGCTTTGATTCATTAAATCTGACTATTGGTAAAATATTTCTTTATACTAATTCGATCAATAAGTTGCTAGGCAATATCAGACTCTTTTGCTTACAAACCTTGACCTTTGTGATAATGCATATCTTCTAAGGTCAATGCTGGGTTGGCATCGATTAACACGGATCCTGATGTCTCAATCTCCACTGCCGCATCATCTCTTTCGGCACGGGGCACTCTTGCAATTCTAAATCCGGTATAGCCGTAAATAATGGCGACTAAAGGACTTAAGAAAGCGATGAAGACATAGGGAGCATAATCTATTGTTGCAACCCCTAAAGTAGTTGCCATAAAGGCGCCGCATGTATTCCAAGGAACCAGTGATGAAGTCATCGTTCCGGCATCTTCTACCGTGCGGGATAGGTTCTTAAGCTCTAATCCTTTATCTTTATAAGCTTGGATATACATTCTTCCCGGTAAAAGAATCGAAAGATATTGATCACAAGCAATGACGTTTGCGGTAATAGAAGAAGCAGCAGTCGTTGCAATCAAACTTCCTGTAGAGCGAGCAAAGCGAAGGAGTCTATTAACAATGGTTTCCAACGCCCCCGTTAA
>JASLEF010000230.1 GCA_030151245.1 Ignatzschineria sp.
TAAACTTGTCTGACTGTTTTTGCACGATCTGCTCCTAGAAAATACAAGCCAATTTTTATAATTTGAATGATCCAATACCCGTCAATGATAAATCAACTTGCTAGCTTTTACTAGTGTACTAAATCAAAGAAACACGCTTTTATTTCGCGACAATCACCTGAGCCGCTCTAATTAAACGATCATTTAATAAATAACCATTTTGAGCAACGGTAATGATTTGATTTGTTTCATACCCATCATGCGGGATCATCGAGATTGCTTGATGCAGTTCGGGATTTAACTTTTCACCCTCTGGGTTGATCTGTTTAACCCCATACTTCTCACAAACGCCGAGTAACATTTTATACATCAACTGTGAGCCTTCTCTAAAGCGCTTCAACTCTTCTGATGAATTTTCATCCACCGCTTTCATCTCAAGTTCCATCGCATCGATAATCGGGAGAAGATCTTTCACAAACTTATCAAGCGCATACTTATGAGCATTCGCAACATCAATTTCAGCACGTCTTGTCGCATTTTGAGCTTCAGCCATGGCACGCACGTATTGATCATACATTTTCGCTTTCTCAGCTTTTAATGCTTCAATTTCCGCAGCATGCTCGTCTACGCCATCATTTTCTAATGTTTCAGTTTCCACAACTTCTTCACTATTTTCGACTGCTTCTGTTTCTGTTAAATTTTCTTTTGTCATTCTCTAACTCCCTCTCTATTGAATAATGTCCATCATTATACAATGAAAAATCACTATTTTTTTGATCCCGTCTAAGATCTTTCAATCTGAAATTAAATTTTTGTTTTAATTCAGACCTATTTATAAGTCCTCATCAAAATCATCATCTAATAAGAGATCATCAAAACTATCTAAGTCGAACTCTTTTGCAAGCTTCTTTTGCAAAGCGCGCTCTTCTCTAATCGCTTCAATATTTCTCCATGCCTGTGATTTAGTGCCTTTGACATCACTGACATCTGGCACATCTTCTTCAATGATATCCTCATCATCTAATAAATCGTCATCATAATCGTTAGACATCGCTAAACCTTCCTTATAAATACACAAAAATATAAATCTTTTGCATGCTTATATAATATTTGAGAATAATTGCAAGTCTTAAATTCAAAAACCTGCAACGCTTAAATGAAAATGAATAAGTTGCTCCTAATATGGCGTTTCTTTAAACAAAGACAAGTCACTGTTTAAAATTTACACAAGCACATTTCCGACAACCCCCAAAGCCTCCCATAAAGCAGATGAAATTAGATATTTTAAGCAAGATGCTTTATCTTAAGTTGATATTTATTGGCTATTTATAACCTTTATTGACTTCTATTCATCTTTTCCAAAACCGGAGCTATTTAAACATGATTTCAGGATTTATTCTCAAAGAAAATCGTTTACGTCAAATTTCTGTCCAAAGTAAAAACGACTTCACCGATGAGATGATTTGGATTGATCTTGTGGACCCCTCTGATGAAGAGAGAGTTCTCGTGGAGGAACACTTTAAACTTGACCTACCAGAAAAAGCGGAAATTAATGACATTGAAGCCTCTGCACGATTTTATGAAGATGAAGATGGTCTCCATATTCACAGCTTCTTTTTAAATGATTTTGATCTCAATGCGCGCAATATTACCGTGGCATTCTCCATCTACAACAACCGCCTCTTCACCATTCATGAAGAAGAATTATCAGCTTTTAGGCTCTATCGCTTACGCGCCCGTCAAATACAGTTAGAGCTCACAGATGGGCAAGTAGATGTGATGAATATCATTATTGGGCTACATGAGACGGCCATTGAACACGTCGCCGATGTGTTAGAACGAATCTATGCTCAATTAGAGAGTACGAGTCCTTACGTCCTAACCCAAGAAGATGAGAGCTCTAAAAAAGATGCCAAACGCAAACGACTCGAATCTCAAGATGATGATTCAGATAAAAAACCCACCATGGAAGAAGTTCTCCAAAATATCGCCATGCAGGAAGATACCAATGGAAAAGCGCGCCTATCACTAATGGATACGCGTCGTTCATTCTCCTTCTTAATGCGCGGACAACTCCTTTCAGAAGCACAAAAAAATGATGTTCGAGAAATTCTCCAAGATTTAGAATCTTTAACAGGTCATACAACGTTCCTCTTCGATAAAGTGAACTTTTTACTTGATGCTGCAACGGGAAAAATTTCTTTAGAACAGAGCCGAATTATCAAAATATTCTCTATCGCTTCAGTTGTGTTTCTGCCACCAACACTGATTGCGAGTATTTACGGCATGAACTTCCCAATGCCGGAGCTCAATTTCTCATTAGGATATCCGCTCTCAATTGGGGCCATGATTCTTTCCGGCATTGCGCCTTACCTGCTCTTTAAGAAAAAAGGCTGGCTATAATTGACTCCCCATCATTAAAGCGCCAATACTTCAATGACCCCAAAGCTGAGTAAAAACTAATAACGCTACTCAGCCCCTTCAATATCGGCACATAACGATGATAGGTAATCCATTAAAACTTTAAAAAAAACCTCAATATAGGTGACTATCGCTACGATAGCTGCTTGTATTGAGGTTTTGAATATTCCACAACTACTAATCATCATTCATACGCTATTTTGAGTAAAGTAAAATATACTGGTCCCTATCATTTGGGGTTACCCACGTTTTATCCCCCTTGATAAGCCCCACTCTATTTTGAATATATTCAGTACTACTAATAAAAGCCTCAACCTCTATACGGGGATAGTCAGCAATAGATTTTCCCTGTTGTAACAAACGATCATCTGTAAATACCACCCGTTCCACATCATGATTCTCAAATTGATCTATTTGGTAACGTGCGATCTCTTTTTGGGTATCTTGATCAATAGCAATCACAAACAATGTCGCACTCTCTGGCAAAGCATTATAAACAACACTATTCAGATCTAGCTCAACGATAATAGAAAACTCCCTTTGAGAAATCGCTTTCGCTTTTTCTTGTAACTCTTGAAGTGTTAAATATTCTTCTCTAGAAAGATCTCTTGCCACATCAAACTTTAAAAAAAATTCTTGGGGTATTCCTAAAGATAAGTTCGCCACATCTGAAAACAGTACAATTTCATCTTGATCATTCATCGCAAATGCTTGTACTTTAAGCGACTCAGTAATCGCTTCTGGCTGCTCCTTCAAAAGTCCTTTAAAAAATAGATCTCTATGGAAAAACCGACTGATTAGAGTCGCATTTGCATACTCTTTTCGATAATGAGTCAAACCAACAGGGGCATTCTCATCATTCAAAAATAGCGTGTAGATATGAGTATAATTGATCCCTTCTTTATCAAAATCAATATCCGGGTATTCAAAGTTTCCCCTCACATTCAATGCATTCAGTGCCTCGATCACAGAAAAGGAGCTACTATCAGCCCCTTTTCCTAAAACACCCACCATCTCTAAAATTATCACTAATCCGATGATTACGCTCTTTTTCATAAAACTTACCACTCATCGCATGTTGATTCATAAAAGCTTATCGGACAGACTCTTAAAATAGTACTAAGAATCCCTAAATGCTTTACTTCACTGGCGGTGGCGTTACTTTCCCTTGCTCAACGACCATATCTAATACATGTTTGACGCTATTATCCTCATTTTTATACTCTTTTAAGCGTAAACGGTACTCGTAACCCTCAATCGGCATAAAGCCTTCAATAACCCCCGGATACTCTTCCCACTCACTCATTTGATCTTGTCGTACTTGCAAGCATTGCTTATGACTATCTGCCTCACAAGGAACTTTCTCGTCTGAAACATAATAAAATACTTGCTCATAAGGTTTTGCTGAAATATCAAGATAATTTCCTTGATCCAATTCCACCGGCAAATAGACAGATTGCGCTTCGTTTGTGACAGTCCCAACTAAGTAAAGATCATCCCCTTGACGAATCATTTTAGGGGTGTTCAAAATAAACTGTGAAACACGGTCATCTAACTTCTGTAAGTTATCGGGGCAAGCCATCATTGTAGATGCCAATCCCCCACCATGACGCCCCTGTTTAACACGAAAAGCACCACGATCTGTGACATGCACTTTCCCCATCATTGTGTTGCAACCTCCCGTCACAGAAAAATGCAACTCGTTCATATCGAGAACCACTTTCACATCATGATCGGGTGATAAAGGCTCTATCACTAATGATTTTGCATAGGCCATTGATGATAAGATAATGGCACCAAATCCTATGGCTAGTCGCGTGCGTAATTTCATAGATTACCTCTTTTATTTTTTGACGAACGTGCATAATTTGAGTGTAACATGATTTAAAAAGCTTGCATAAAGCTAATTACTCTCAAAAAAGCTTAAAAAAAGGTTTCGTAAACCCTTATAACCTCGCACTTTTTGATTCTTTATCACACAAACACAAAAATAAAGATGACAAGTCAATTTTATTTCGTATAATAGCATTCCTTAGTTGTTCGCAACGAAAGAAAAAACGGAGTGGTAGTTCAGCTGGTTAGAATACCTGCCTGTCACGCAGGGGGTCGCGGGTTCGAATCCCGTCCATTCCGCCATATATTTAGTTACTTGATCTGCTAAACAGAGCAAGTAAAGCTATGAAGAGTAGCAACGATTCTAATACGGAGTGGTAGTTCAGCTGGTTAGAATACCTGCCTGTCACGCAGGGGGTCGCGGGTTCGAATCCCGTCCATTCCGCCATTATTCAAGTTGTTTGATCTGTTTAACAGAACAAGCAAAGCTATGAAGAGTAGCAATTCTAACACGGAGTGGTAGTTCAGCTGGTTAGAATACCTGCCTGTCACGCAGGGGGTCGCGGGTTCGAATCCCGTCCATTCCGCCATTAACATCAAAGCCTAGACCACAAGTCTAGGCTTTTTTGTATTGGAATATTTTCAACAGTACTTGCATTCCATAACCTGATCATTCAAGATAAACAGTTAACATAAGCTAACAGTTTGATAATCAATGACTATAAAAATAGTGATCAGAAAAAAACAAAAGAAAGCGAAAGATGACTCCCTGAGAGTCCACCCCCCATACTTCAAAGACCTTACCTTATAGGTCCCCCCAACAACAACAAGCTTTCGATCAATCCCCCATCACTTATTCGCCACTGATTGATAAAACTGTGGTAAATCTTTTATAAAGCTTTATAAAACTTATACAAACCTCTTAGGCAATCCTCCTTTAGAAGGATCATGACGATGAAAAAAAACAGTCCCTTTCGCCGCAGCACCCTGCTCAGCCTCCTCATCCCTCTCCTCATAGCACCCAGCATTGCTCAGCAGTGGCATACGGTTCAACACCCAACCTCGGGCCCTATCGAAATTCATGGTAGCTATGCTAACGGATGCTTTAGTGGAGGAGTCACCATCCCCACTAAAGAGAGTGGCTACGAACAAGTAAGAACTAGTCGTAATCGCAACTATGGCGCGCCTAGCATGAACACTTTTGTGGAGAGCCTGAATCAATTAGGCATGAAAAACCAGCGAGTCATTATCTTAGGGGATATCTCTCAACCTCGTGGAGGTCCTGCCAATTTTGGACACGCTAGCCACCAAACAGGGCTAGATATTGATATTTGGTTAGAGGATCGCAGTACTCACCTCAATCAGCACTTACAAGAAAATCTTCAGACCCCTTCAGTCGTCAATCCCGGCAAAGGATCAATGAATCATCATTGGAAACCATTCTATAGAACACTACTCCATCATGCGGCAACCTACCCTGAAACTGAGCGAATTTTTGTCAATCCCATCATTAAAGCCCAATTATGCCAAACAGAAGTAGATAAAGCATGGCTTGAAAAACTTCGCCCTTGGTATGGTCATGATTCACATTTTCATGTTCGACTAAAATGCCCAGCAGACAGTGTAGGATGCATTCCCCAAGCCCCCATCCCCAAAGGCTCAGGATGCGATAGCAATCTCCAAAATTGGGTTAATGATCAGATAAAATGGACAAACGCCCCGCCTCAAAAAAGCAGTAGCCCCACTCCTAAGCCGACCAAAACCCTACCCATCGAGTGCCCTACTATCTTACAACAACCATAACAACCCTCCATTAAAACTTCTAGAAGAGAGTACTTCTGGGAGTTTTTTTTATTCTCTATCTCTCTTCCTCTCTATCTCCCTCTCCTTCCCTCTTCTTCTCCCTCCCTCCTTTCTTCCCTCTCTCCCATCTTCATTCTTGCTATTTTCCGTTAAACAAGGTATCCATAATTCTATGATAGGTTAATCTTTAGCCATCGTAAAAAAGGGAGTTTCTGCCCTTAAAAAATACTAAAAATACTAAAAATACTAAAACAACAATAATAATTTCAATGGAGGAATTATGTCGACTGATTCTCATGCTTTAAATTTTCACCGCTCCTTAAAAAAGCACCTTAAAACGCTCATCGCGATAAGCACCCTTAGCTTTAGTGCCAGTTACGCGAATACTTTAGTCTACTGCTCGGAGGCTTCTCCCGAAACATTCAACCCTCAACTCTCCTCTTCCGGCACCGCATTTGATGCCAGCGCAATCCCGCTATATGATCGTCTGACTCAATTTAAGCTAGGAACAACCGAATATGAGCCAAGCCTTGCTGAGTCATGGGAGATCAGCGAAGATGGCACGGTCTTTACTTTCCATCTCAGAAAAGATGTAAAGTTCCATAGTAATCGGGACTTTACTCCCTCGAGAAACTTAAATGCCGATGATGTGCTTTTTAGCTTTGAAAGACAGATGAATGATGACCACCCCTTTCACGGCACTTCTAATCGACAATTTATCTATTTTAACTCCATGGGCTTCAAAGAACTCATTGAATCCATTGAAAAAATTGATGACCATACGGTAAAAATCACCTTAACTCGCCCTGAATCTCCCTTTCTGGCAAATCTTGCCATGGCCTTCATGTCAATTCTATCCGCAGAATATGCGGAAAATCTGTTGGCAAAAGGAACACCGGAAGAGATCGATTTAAAGCCGATTGGTACGGGTCCCTTCCAGCTCAGAGCGTATGAACAAGACTCTCGTATTCTCTACACCAAGTTTAATGATTACTTTGGCACCCCCGCAAAAATTGACCGCTTGATCTTCTCTATCACCCCCGATGCTGCCGTTCGTTATGCAAAGTTACAAAAAGGGGAATGCCATGCGATGCCATACCCTAATCTAGCAGACCTAGAACGGATGAGAGATCATGAGGATATTACCGTTCAAGCTGGTACGGGCTTAAATATTGGCTACCTCGCCTTTAATACAGAAAAAGCTCCCTTTAATAACCCAGACGTACGCCAAGCACTGACCATGGCTATCAATAAACCTGATATTATTAGCGCCATTTTCCAAGGTAATGCGACAGCCGCAAAAAACTTCATCCCTCCTTCAATGTGGGGACACAATGATGCGATTGAAGATTATCAATACGATCCGGAAACCGCAAAATTACTCCTTGAAAAAGCGGGCTTTAAAGAGGGATTTGAAATTACACTTTGGGCCATGCCCGTTCAACGCGCCTACAATCCCAACGCAAGAAGAATGGCTGAGATCATTCAGAAAGATTGGGAGAAAATTGGCGTAAAAGCCAATATTGTGACTTATGAGTGGGCGGAGTATTTAACAAGGCTTCGTCGCGGTGAACACGATGCAGCCCTCGCAGGTTGGATTGGCGATAATGGCGATCCGGACAATTTCTTTTCAGTCACCCTTAGCTGTAGCGCTGCAAAATCTGGATCTAACTATGCCCGCTGGTGTAACCCTGAATTTGATGAAATTATCAAAGAAGCAAGAATGACCACTGATCATAACAAACGCGTGGAGCTCTATCTTAAAGCTCAAGAAATTCTCCATCAAGCGCAACCTGTCGTCAATATTGCACACTCCACAATTTATATGCCATTACGCAAAGAGGTATCGAACTATATTATAGACCCTCTAGGAACGCATAACTTTAATCAAGTGGAAATTAAAAAGTAATTCTTACTTTCCAGGAGCCGCCAAGCGCTCCCTCCCATCAAAAAGCCGGAGAATCTCTTGATTCCCCGGCTTTTTTTGACATTGATACAGACATTTTTAGATTTTATTTAAGAGCTGTTAAATACTCACAATGAAATCCCGATAAATCGCTAAAAACAGAATATCATCATCTGACTGTAAGCTGACAAATACCAAGCATCCAAAACATTCCTCAGCCCAACATCAGCTTAAAAAAAAAGAATGCTCAATAAGCCCATCTCATATTGACTTCACGATCACGCCACTGATGATGAGTCAATAAACACTCTCCATACTCAACACATCTCGGTTGATTGATTATCTGTATCTTTATTCCCTTATGAATTCCCTAGCAGCTTATGTCATTACATCTGATCACGTTTTAAAACCGCATGAAGCAAGACATTAGTCCCATTAGCTGCATCGACTTCGGTAATTGATTCCGCTTCATTATGACTGATTCCATCCTTACAAGCGATGAAGATCATCGTCGTCGGACAATGCTTCGCTAAATGAATAGCATCATGCCCGGCACCACTTATCATCTCAATATTGCTAAATCCCAACTCTTGAACCGCACTACGCACCAAATTCACACAAGATTCATCAAAAGGTATTGCCGGCGACAGCCATACATCGGCAATAGAGACCTCTAACGCACGTCTTTCTGCAACTTCTTGCGCAATCTCTTTAACCTTTGCCACCATCTCTTCTACTTTAGCTGTTTCAGGATGACGAATATCCAGAGTAAAGTTCACAGTACCTGCAATCGTATTACGAGATGAGTAAGGAATATGAATCTCTCCGATCGTTAATAGTGCATCCTCAATCTCTGCGACATAACTCTCAATCTCCAACAAAAATGCAGAAACGCCTAGCATGGCATCTTTCCGGTAACGCATTGGCGTGGTTCCTGCATGCTGAGCTCGTCCCACCATCTCCACATCTAACCAAGCAATCGCCTGTCCGCCTGTGACAACACCAATCTCTTTATCCAAATCTTCTAAAATAGGCCCTTGTTCGATATGCAACTCGAAATAACTATCGAGACGGCGTTTAAATGCGGAGTCTCCAGCCTCGCCCGTTGCGGCCAATGAATCTGCCACAGAGATCCCTTTGACATCTTGAATCCCGAGAGCTTTCTCTAACGATAGCTCGCCAATAAAGACTTCTGAGCCGAGCATTGCCGGAGAGAATCGTGCGCCTTCTTCATTCATCCAAACAGCGATTTCTAAATCGTGATTGAGCTTCACCTCATTTTCATGAAGCGTTCTCACAACCTCTAAGGCTGCCAATACTCCATAAACACCATCAAAACGACCGCCTTTAGGCTGAGTGTCCAAATGACTTCCCATCATAATAGGCGCAGCTAAACGATTATTCCCGGGGTAAGTGGCAAACAAGTTGCCGATAGGATCACGATGAATCTCCATTCCTAAGGCTTCACACCAACCGACAAAAAGATCCCTACCCGCCTTATCTTCTCCTGATAATGCCAGCCTTGAACTCCCTCCTTTAGAGGTCGCCCCAATCTTTGCCATTTCCATCAAACTATCCCATAATCGATCCTGATTCACTCTCATCACAACCTCCTATTGATTCATCAAACCACGAATATAACTTTCCGTATTATCCGCTAAGGTCTCAATTAAATACCCACCCTCCAGCAATCCAACCACAGGCTTTCCTAGCGCCATCACTTCTTTTGCAATCTCGCCCATCCCTGTTGTGGTCACATTTGTTTTACTTTGAGGGTCATCTTTATACACATCAAATCCCATATTGTGAACAATCACATCTGGATTAAAAATCTTCGCATCATTCATCGCGCGCTTTAAAATTTTAAAGAACGCTTCTTCTGAAGTGCCATGAGGAAATGGATAGTTAATATTAAAGCCTAATCCTTCCCCTTCTCCCCGCTCCTCTTCAAATCCCGCAACTGCTGGATAAAAGTTTGTCGGATCTCCATGAAGCGAGATATACATCACATCACTACGATGATAGAAAACCTCTTGAATGCCTTGTCCATGATGCACATCCGTATCTAGAATTAAAATCTTCTTTGCTGCGCTATTCTCTAATAGATACTCTGCCACCAAGGCTGCATTATTGACAAAACAGAATCCTCCAGCAGCTTCACGTCTTGCATGGTGCCCAGAAGGTCGACTGACAGAGATACTAACATTCGCACCTTCAGCCACATCTTTAGCGGCATTTAAAGCACTTTGCGCAGACCAGTAGATCGACTCCCAAGTATACTTACCGATAGGCGCACTACCATCAGCAATATAACGCGAAGCCTTCGCTAAAATGCCTTTCAATGCATTATATTCCTTCACAAACACATTAGGCATTACCTCTTCTCCCCAATCCTCCGGCACTTCATGCCATTCTTGATAAGCCGTTTGAAGAAACTCAATATAGGCAAAACCATGCACTTTCGTCAGATAATCAAACCCTAAATCTTGCGGCTCAGTCACTGTCAACCCAGCACTCTTAACCCCTTTCTGAAACTCTGCCACACGAGCAGGGATCTCTTGAGGTTCACGCATTTTTCCTCTTGAAAAATATGTTTGGGGATTATGCAATGCTTGATGCGGATGATAATAAACATTCATGATGACTGACTCCTCTCCATTGATTGGTAATGGCTTATTAATTTTTTACTGTTTAATATTTAGTAATTTAGTGTTTAATGCTTAGT